>PACY01000027.1 GCA_002700405.1 Flavobacteriaceae bacterium
ACCATACCAGCAGGTTTATTTACAACTACCAGTTCCTTATCTTCATATACAATATTTAACTCTATATTTTCAGGAAGCAGTTCATTTTCAGCAGGAGGAAATTCAAATAAAACTTTAATTTTATCCTTAGGTTTTACCTTATAGTTTGATTTTACAACATTTCCGTTAACTTGAATACTTCCAGATTTTGCAGCGGCTTGAATTTTTGTTCTAGTAGCATTTTCAACAAAATTCATAAGATATTTGTCAATTCTAAGTGAAGTCTGTCCTTTATCTACAGTGAAAGAAAAATGTTCAAATAATGAATTAGAGTTTTCCATTACCTAGCTTAAAGTCTATAACTGATGTCTTTTTTAGAGTATCTCCAGGTTTTAATTCTTTACCCTCAAAACTAAAAGAGATAACCTCATTTTTTCCTATATCATCTATATATTCTATTTCACCAATAATAAAACCAAGAGATTCTAAAGATTTTCTTGCCTGACGAATAGTAGTTCTTATCACATTAGGAATTTCTAACATTTTAAAATCAGATGAATTTATGGTTAAATATATCTTTCTACCCTGCTTTACTTTAGAATCAAACTTAGGCTGTTGATCCAAAACTGAAAATATCTTATAGTTAGGATTATAATTGCCTGAATCTAGAACAATATATCTAAGATCAATTTTATCTAGCTCTATTGCTACACTATCTAAGGTTTTTCCTTTTAAATCTGGAACTTTAACAAACTCACCATGATCAGTTATAAATCTTAAGGATATTATTCCAAAAAGGGTTACAAATACAACAATTAGCATCATGTAAAAAACGTTTTTAAAAAACTGTCTGCTAAAAAGAAATCGTAAAAAAGTCATTTGATTAAATTAATTTTTACAAAACTAAACATTTATTAAATAAATATGATTTAAATACTAACTTTGATAAAGATTTATATTTTCAGATTAAAATGAAAAAAAATATAGCAATATTAATGGGTGGTTACTCTAATGAATATAAGATTTCATTAGAAAGTGGAGAAGTTGTATTCAATACTTTAAAGAATGTTTTTAATTGTTATAAAATTCACATTTTAAAGGATAATTGGGTCTATGTAGATGAGGAAAATATTGAATTTTTAGTTGATAGAGACTCATTTAAAATATTAGAAAAACAAGAAGTTAAATTTGATTGCGCATTTAATGCAGTACATGGTTCNCCTGGAGAAGATGGGGAATTACANNAGTATTTTTCTAAATTAAATNTTCCAATTACTGGNTNNGGTGANTTTCAATCTAGATTAACTTTTGACAAAATAAAGTGCTTAGAATTTTTAAAACCTCATGGAATNAAATGNGCTAATTCATTTGTTATTTCAAAAGGTNANAAAGTNGATACNAATAAAATTATTGATCANGTTGGACTTCCTTGTTTTGTTAAGGCAAGTAAATCTGGCAGNAGNTATGGAATATCAAAAGTTTCTAAAAAAGAAGATATTGATAAAGCGCTGGAAATAGCGTTTAANGAAGATAATCAGGTATTAATTGAATCATTTCTNGATGGCACAGAAGTTTCTGTAGGTGTAATTTCATATGANAATGAGATTCTAGCNCTCCCGATAACAGAAATTGTAACGGATAATGATTTTTTTGATTATAANGCAAAATATAAAGGNCAAGCAGATGAAATTACTCCAGCTAGNCTATCANATGAAATGACNTTAAAGATTAAATCTATAGCAAAAAAAATCTATCANATCTTAGATATGGAAGGGTTTTCTAGAAGTGANTTTATTATTCANAANAANGAAATATTCNTTTTAGAAGTAAATAGCGTNCCTGGTCTAACTANTGAAAGTATTCTTCCTAAACAAGCAAATGCTTCTGGAATAGAGCTTAAAGAGCTATTTACAAATGTGATTAATGAAGCTATAAATTAAATTTGTAATTTTNAGNCATGAAAAAAGNTGTATTTCCTGGGTCTTTTGATCCGTTAACATTAGGTCATTGTGATATAATANATAAAAGCATAGATCTTTTNGATGAAATAATTCTGGCTATTGGAGTAAATTCTACAAAAGAAAGNATGTTTTCTCTAGATGAAAGAAAACAATTNATAAATGAAGANTTTTTAAATCAGTCTAAAATTAAAATACTAACATATCAGGGCTTAACTGTAGATTTCTGTAAAGAAATAAATGCTGATTTTATTGTTAGAGGATTNAGAAATCCAGCTGATTTTGAATTTGAAAAGACCATTGCACAGACTAACAAGAAATTNACNGGAATAGAAACNGTNTTCTTTCTAACTTCTCCAGAAACAGCCTACATATCTTCTTCAATTGTAAGAGAAATTATTGCCAATAAAGGTGACTACACCAAACTTGTACCAAAATCTGTTAGATCAAAAGTCTAATATTAGCATAACACTTCTTTTTTATTTTTTCAATTTCAGATGGATTTATCCATTCANCTCTTGTTATTCCTTCTTCTAGCTGTGGAATTAACTTATTNTCNANTAANGACTTCATTTCAAACCAATANGTNATTTTTAATNTNTAAGAATNATTCTTCTTAAAAATATGGTAAGTTATTTGNAATGGTTTTGTGATAGTAAGATCTTNNATNCCAGTTTCTTCCTTTACTTCNCNAATAGCTGTGTCTNCAATATTCTCATTATTCTNAGCCTTNCCCTTAGGNAAATCCCATTTATTGTTTCTAAAAATAAANAGTATTTCNCCTTTTGAGTTNATTACCTTACCACCACCNGCTTTAATATTAGGCAGAAGTTTAAGAAATTTNTTTANTGCNTTTTTTTTATCATTTGCTATCAATCTTATNGATNAANTTTTTTTCTTTGAAAGATTTTTTAAAGCAGATTTAAGTTTAAAATCTTTAAACTTAATATTAGATACANTATTATCNTCNGAAATACTATCTGTNATTATAATTGGTTTATNTTGATAAAAAATTTGGAGCATTAGTAAAAAAACTAAACAAAAATATTAATTTTGTTTTAGAAATATGAGTGAAATAGAATTTAATAACTATNAAGANGAGACAGCTAAAATTCTTCTTGAAATTAATGCAATAAAACTAAGCCCAAATAAGCCCTTTGTATGGGCNTCAGGATGGAANTCTCCAATCTATTGTGATAATAGAATTATTTTATCTANNCCNAAAATNAGNAATATNATAAAAAANTTNTTANCACANNCTATANCTGAAAATTTTGAAAAGCCNGATGCTATAGCTGGAGTTGCTACAGGTGCTATCGGTATTGGAATGTTAGTTGCAGACTACCTAGATCTACCTTTTATNTATGTAAGACCAGAAGCTAAAAAACATGGTAGGAAAAACCAAATAGAAGGTNAAATCGAAAAAGGNAAAAAAGTAATGGTNGTTGAAGATTTAATCAGCACGGGAAAAAGCAGCATTGGAGCAATAAGAGCTTTGAAATCTCATGGGTTAAGTGTAATTGGAATGGTTGCTATATTTACTTATGAATTTGGNATCTCTGAAGAAAATATTAATACGGAGAATTTAAAATTAAAGACTCTTAGNAATTATTCTACTCTGCTAAAGATTGCTCAAAAGACTNAATATATTTCTNAANCAGAGTGCAAAATTCTTGAAAAATGGAATCAGNATCCTTCTTCCTGGAGTTAATTTNTTANTTNAGAATTGANATTTCTTTTAAATCAAATGATTCTAATTTATTGTCATCAAGCATAACATTAAGTTTACCTAATTTGTTCACCCCCTTTATAAATCCAGTAAAATTTTCTCCTTTTAAATTCTTAAAAGTAGAAGGCTTATTTATTCTATAAAGCAACTCTTCATATTTTTTAAAGATTATTTCACTACTAGAGCTGTATATCATCTCAAAACTCCTATTAATATTATTTGCTAATTCCTTAAGAATTTCATCTTTATTATGAGTATTTCCAGTTATTTTTTTAATTGATGATGCATTAGGTAAATTATCAAATATTGTTTGGTTTACATTTAATCCTATTCCAATTACAGCATGTTTTATATGTTTTTCTTTAACTATATTTTCGATTAAAATGCCACATATTTTTTTATTTTCTGACATTATGTCGTTTGGCCATTTTATACGCAAGTTTGGCAAATTATTTTTTTTAAGTGTTTTAATAAGGGCTAATGAAACAATAATACTTATTATAAATTGATCTTTTACTTTAATCCCTAAATCCTTCTTATATATACTGAATATCAAGTTTTTAGAATTTTCAGATTCCCAATTGGCTCCGAGCTGTCCCTTCCCTTTTGTCTGAAATTTAGCAGTTACTATTGTAGAATCACTAACATCCTTATTTGATAATATTTTTTTTAAATAACTATTTGTTGAATCTATGGCATCAAGTTTGATAATATTCATGTACATAAAGAAAAAAAATAATAAATTTGCACAGCAAGGTAAAAGGAATTGATGGCGAAAACAAAGAGAAGCTCTAATAATTTGATTTCAACTATAGTTGATGGAATTGAAGAAGTCAAAGGCGAAGAAATAAGCATTCTTGATCTAAGAAAGATTGAAGCTAGAGTTTGCGATTATTTTGTAATTTGCGAGGGAACTTCAAATACTCAAGTCAGTGCAATAGTTAATTCTATAAGCAAGAGAGTTAGTAAAGGCTTGAAAGATAAAGCGTGGGGTATTGAAGGTATGGAAAATGCTGAATGGGTTTTAATGGATTACATAGATGTAGTTGTACATGTATTTCAAAAACAAAAAAGAGAGCATTATGATATTGAAGGGCTTTGGGGAGATGCAAAGACTTTAGAATTAAAATAATATTAATGAAAAACAAAAAACCACAAAACAAGAATTCGTTTAACCAATATTGGATATATGGTGGAATAATTTTTATGTTCTTATTAGTGAATCTTTTTTCTGGCAGTGCTGGCTCTGACACTTCATCTACTACTCCNTCTAAATTTTTTGAATATGTNAAGNATGGAGACGTAGAAAAAATAGACATAATAAATAAAAGNCAAGTAAAAGTCTTTCTTACAAAAGANGCTCANTTAAAAGACATNCATAGAAATACAGTTTCATCAACNCTNCTTCCATTATCAGGAAGAAGTGCTAATTANAACTTTGAATTTGGTGATTTACAAAATTTTGAAAATAATTTGGCAACTATTTCAAAAGAGAANAATATAATTGTTGAAACNAATTATGTTACTGAACAAAATATGTTNGGTGATATAATACTCTCTTTACTTCCGTTTATTTTAATTATAGCAATCTGGATATTTATTATGAGGAGNATGTCTTCTAGTGCAGGTGGTGGTGCNGGNGGTCAAATTTTTAATATTGGNAAATCTAAAGCTAAGCTATTTGATGCAAAGTCTGATATGAAAATTACATTTAAAGATGTTGCTGGTCTAGAGGGAGCAAAAGAAGAAGTACAAGAAATTGTTGATTTCTTAAAAAATCCAAAAAAATATACTGCTTTAGGTGGTAAAATTCCAAAAGGTGCATTATTAATAGGTGCTCCTGGGACTGGTAAGACCTTACTTGCTAAAGCTGTTGCAGGAGAAGCTAAAGTTCCTTTTTATTCTCTTTCTGGATCTGATTTTGTTGAGATGTTTGTAGGTGTTGGTGCTTCTAGAGTAAGAGATTTATTTAAACAGGCAAAAGAAAAGTCCCCTTCAATAGTATTTATTGATGAAATTGATGCTATTGGTAGAGCTAGGGGAAAAAGCAATTTTACCGGATCAAATGATGAAAGAGAAAATACACTTAACCAATTACTGACTGAAATGGATGGTTTTGGCACTAATACTAATGTAATAGTTGTTGCTGCTACCAATCGTGCAGATGTATTAGATAAAGCACTTATGCGAGCTGGAAGATTTGATAGACAAATCTATGTTGATTTACCAGACATAAGAGAAAGAAAAAAAATATTTGAAGTTCATTTAAGACCCTTAAAGAAAGCTTCTACTGTAGATGTAGATTTCTTATCTAAACAAACTCCTGGATTTTCTGGTGCTGATATTGCAAACGTTTGTAATGAAGCGGCACTAATAGCTGCAAGAAAAAATAAAAAATCTGTTGGCAAACAAGATTTTTTAGATGCCGTTGACAGGATAGTTGGAGGTCTAGAGAAAAAGAATAAAATTATTACTGAAGATGAGAAGCAAGCTGTTGCTTATCATGAAGCAGGACATGCAACTGTAAGCTGGATGCTCGAACATGCTTCTCCTCTAGTTAAAGTTACAATTGTCCCAAGAGGAAAATCATTGGGTGCTGCATGGTATCTTCCTGAAGAAAGACTTATTGTTAGACCAGAGCAAATGCTTGATGAAATGTGTGCTGCACTTGGTGGTAGAGCTGCGGAAAAAGTAATTTTTAACAAAATTTCAACTGGCGCACTAAGCGACTTAGAAAAAGTCACTAAACAAGCTAGGGCAATGGTCACTGTATATGGTTTAAATGAGAAAGTTGGAAACCTAACCTACTATGATTCATCAAATGGAAATGAATATGGGTTTACAAAACCTTATAGTGAACAAACAGCAGAAACAATTGATAAAGAAATATCTCTAATTATTGAGAATCAGTATAAAAGAGCACTTTCAATTCTTAAAAAGAATAAAAAGAAATTAATTCAGTTAGCAGAATTACTGCTTAAAAAAGAGGTTATTTTCAAAGATAACTTAGAAGAAATTTTTGGGAAACGTCCATTTAAGAAAAAGGGAAATAAAAAAATTTAAAAAATTAATTATTTTTCATTTTAAATTGACCTTAGAGTTTCATAATTTTAACAAACCATCTATAGCTTTATAAATTGAGTTTTTTCAATAACCTCTTTAAAGGAAATCCAAATAAAAACAAATCTAAAGAAGAGCTTGAGCGTGAACAAAGCAAGTTTATGCCAAAAACTAAAGTAGCAATTGAAGAAAGGTTTATTATAAAGTTCATTGAGAATGGAGGTAAATTTCTTTATAGTGAAAACTACAATGAACTTAATGAAAATTTGGGCTTAATTCTAAAAGAAAACAATTGGACTAAAGACGATGTTTTAATTACTAAGAATAAAATTAAATCAAATTATAAGCTTCCCAATTCAATAAAAATTAATCAGACTAAATCAAAATGCTTCATAACTAATTGTGAAAATTTAATTGCTGATGACGGGTCTATACTAATCTCTTCTAATCAAATTGAAGAAAAAAATCTTTCCGATTTTCCTGAAAATCTAATTGTATTATCTGACACAACTAAATTTAAAAATAACATAGGAGAAGGATTAACTGAAATTAAATCTAAAAGTAAAAAAATCCCAACTAACATTACTACTATCAAAAATTTTAATATTTCTAAAGAAAAAGATTTTTTAAGTTATGGGACAAATGCAAAAAACTTATATTTGATATTATTAGAAAAAGGCACAATATAAATTGAAAGAAATTCATAAAAGATCAATTACTGGCTTAATATATGCATTGTTGTTTTTGCTTTCACTAAAGTCTTTCTTATCCTTTACTATTTTAATATTTGTATTTGGATTAATTGCTCATGCTGAATTTAACAAATTAATTAAACAGAAAGGTCTTACCTCATATATAGTGTTTACATTTTTATTTGTTTTCTTTTCATACTATAGCTACCATTTTAACTCTTTAGATATAAGTAACTCATTTTTCAATGAAGCAATACAAATATTACTTGCTTTTTCAATTTTTGTCCTTCTATTTGCAATAAGAGATCTGTTTGTAGTTAAAGATTTACCTGAATTTCTAACAAAAAAATATATAAACTCAATATTTTATATATCAAGCTCATTCATATTCATTTTTTTGATTGGAAACTATAATAATGAGTTTAATCCTAATCTAATTCTAGGTTGCTTCATTCTTGTCTGGGTAAATGATACCTTTGCTTATCTTGTAGGAATAAGTATTGGGAAACAGAAATTATTCATAAATGTATCTCCTAATAAGACTGTAGAAGGTTTTCTCGGAGGATTATTTTTTTGTTGTATTTGTAGTATTCCTATTTCTAAATATCTTTATGAATTAGGCTTTACCAATTGGCTTATCATCTCAATTATAATTAGTGTTTTTGGGACAATTGGAGATCTAGTTGAATCTAAGTATAAGCGAAAATCTCTAGTAAAAGATAGTGGTATAATTTTACCTGGTCATGGAGGCCTATTAGACAGGCTTGATAGTATAATGTTTGCAAGCCCATTTATTTATTTATTTCTAATAATTATTTCTAATGTTTCATAAAGAGGGCTATAATATAATTATTATTTCTTTTATAATTATTGTTTTAATTATTCTGGGTCTTGATCATTATGCTATCAAATATGATTTATCTATAAAAATATTTTTATTGATTGTTTTTGTATTAATTCTTCAATTTTTTAGAAATCCTAAATTTGAGACTAATTCTAATGAAAATTATATTTTATCCCCTGTTGATGGGAAAATTGTAATAATTAAGAAAGTATATGAGCCTGAATTTTTTAAAGATGAAAGACTTCAAGTTAGTATATTTATGTCACCTTTAAATGTCCATGTAACACGATATCCAATGAGTGGAAAAGTTGTTTTTTCTAAATATCATCCTGGAAAATACTTAGTAGCATGGCATCCTAAATCAAGTACAAAAAATGAAAGAACAACTATTGTAATTGAAAATAAAATTTTTGGGAAAATACTCTATCGTCAAATAGCTGGAGCAGTTGCTAGAAGAATTGTAAACTATGCGAAAGAATCTAAAAATGTAATTCAAGGAGAAGATGCCGGTTTTATTAAATTTGGATCTAGAATTGATCTTTTTCTTCCTTTAGAAACAAAAGTGAATGTTAAAATAAATCAAAAAGTTAAAGGAGGTATAACGGTAATTACCGAAAATTAGCTCCTTAATTTTTTAATGCTTTGCCTAAGTAAATCAATCTTGGCCATTGCATCAGATTTTTTCTTCATTTCAATATCAATTACTTTTTCAGGAGCATTTTTGACAAAGTTCTTATTTGACAATTTCTTATCACCTACACCAACTTAGAGGGACAAACAGACTGACCTTCTAACCCTTCTAGGCATATAAAATCCGACGCCATAAGTCAGGGAATATTATGTTTTCGCACTAATTAATGATTAATC
>PACY01000028.1 GCA_002700405.1 Flavobacteriaceae bacterium
ATTAGAAATTGCAAAAAATAATAACTCAGATATACTTATTGGAACAGACCCAGATGCTGATAGACTTGGGGTTGCAGTAAAAAACTTAACTAATGATCATATAATACTTAATGGGAACCAATTAATGGCAGTAATGNTNAATTTTCTTNTAGATAGACTAAAATNTGNAGAAAAATTAAATTCTANTCAATTTATAGCTACNACCATTGTCTCAACTCCNCTAATTGAAAAAATAGCCAATTATTATAATACTGATTGNAAACTTTGTCTAACNGGTTTTAAATGGATAGCTAAAATGATTGAAGATTACCCTAANTCNCANTTTCTAATTGGAGGAGAAGAAAGCTATGGNATTATGATTGGAGATTTTGTAAGAGACAAAGATGCAATTACTGCTAGCCTTTTTGCATGTGAAATTGCNAATAATTTAANACANAATGGCTCATCAATTTATNANAATCTTATTGATATTTATCTTAAACATGGGTTTTATAAAGAAGAACTNGTATCCATTACAAAGAANGGNAAACANGGGCAAATAGAAATAAATAATATTATTGAAAGATTTAAAAATGATCCTCCAGAACAGATCGGCGGATCTCAAGTTATTTNAATTAACGATTATCTTAAATCTGAGAGATTAGATTTAAAAACCAATAGAATATCTAAAATCAATTTACCTAAATCCAATGTTATAGAATTTAATACTATTAATAATACCAAAGTAATTTTAAGGCCAAGTGGTACTGAACCAAAAATCAAGATGTATATTAGTGTAAATACTAATCTTGAATCAAAAGATGACTTTTTAAGTAAAAATGATTATTTAAGTAATAAAATTAAATCAATAATTGAAGAAATTAATTTATAATGAAAAATTATTTTAATAGAATATTTAGNTATACAATTCCCTATAAGAANTTTTTTCTNCTAAATATTTTTACAAACATTTTTTATGCATTGTTTGGCACNTTATCTATGATATCACTATTCCCNATGCTTAAGGTTNTATTTAATCAAACTGAGTCACTANCAACAAAGCCTNTTTGGGNTGGAGTTGGTGATATTGNCAATTATGCAGAGAGCTATCTAAATTACTTTGTCACCATCAAAAAAGCTGAAGGAAACAATGATGTGNTAATTTTTATGGTTTCAATAATAATCATCACATTTCTTCTNAAAAATCTCTTTAATTATCTTTCAATGTTCTTTATTACTTTTCTAAAAAANGGNGTTATAAAAGANTTTAGAAATGANATATATAACAAAATTGTAAAGCTTTCAATGTCATATTATTCNGAAAAGAAAAAGGGTGANATAGTTGCTAGAATTTCATCTGATGTCNTAGAAATTGACAATTCATTTTTANNAGTTTTTGAGCTAATAATTAAAGANCCANTAATGATATTCTTTACTCTTATATCAATGTATATAATAAGNCCTGAATTAACTGGATTNGTATTGNTNTTTATNCCGCTATCAGCAATTTTTATATCTATTGTCGGTAAATCGCTTAAAAGAAAATCATTAAANGTTCAAAAAGAACAAGGATTGTTTATTTCACTTGTNGATGAAACATTAAATGGNNTAAAAATTGTNAAAATATTTAATGCTGAAAATGCTTTTTCAAAAAAATTCTATGAATCAACAAANAGATTATATAAATTCTCAAATAGTGTTATAAATAGGAAAAATCTAGCNAGTCCTTTAAGTGAATTTTTAGGTATTTGTTCAATCACAGCAATCTTATGGTATGGTGGNATGATGGTATTAAAAGAAAACTCATTAGATGCCAGTACATTNCTNGTNTATNTAGGTTTAGCATATAATATTCTTACCCCTGCAAAANCNCTTAGCAAGGCTAGCTATAAGGTTAGGAANGCATATGGAGCTGCTGAGAGAGTATTTCAANTTCTAGATGATAATAGATTCATCAAATCTATTGACAATAGCATACACCTAAAAGATTTTAATTATAGTGTTGATTTTAATAATGTTTCNTTTAGTTATGACAATGAAAATGTAATAAAAAATCTATCATTTAAAATCAAAAAAGGTGAAACTGTNGCATTGGTAGGTCAATCTGGTAGNGGGAAATCTACAATTGCTAATTTAATAAGTAGATTTTATGACATATNTGATGGTGAAATTAAAATTGATGACAANAACATAAAAGANATAAATTTAAAATCACTTNGAAAATTAATTGGATTGGTAACTCAAGATTCAATCTTATTTAATGATTCAATAAAAAATAATTTATTNATTGGGAAGGAAAATGCTTCTGATGAAGAAATAATTGAAGCACTTAAGATTGCAAATGCTTGGGAATTTGTTAAAGAATTACCAAACACAATAGAAAGTAATATTGGAGATTCAGGAAANAAACTTTCTGGAGGTCAAAANCAAAGACTTAGTATTGCAAGAGCNGTATTAAAGAACCCTCCNATTATGATTNTAGATGAAGCTACTTCNGCATTAGATAGTGANAGNGAGCATCTGGTTCAAATTGCACTAGATAATGTTATGAAAAATAAAACATCTCTTGTGATTGCTCATAGNCTTTCAACAATACAAAAAGCGGACAANATTCTAGTTTTAGATAAAGGAAAAGTTNTTGAAAGTGGAAAACACAAAGTCNTAATGGAAAAAGGNGGTATTTATACNAATTTAGTNCGAATGCAAACNATCTAGCTAAATAGATGTTTAAAAATAGTGAATAACTAATTTATTAACCCTTCTGATTTAATTCATAGTTAANAATAAATCGATTAAATTTGATTTTCTATTTCTCATTTCTTTAAATGATACATTTTTTTGATAATCGTGAGGATATAATTTTCGCTGTACAGACAGAAAAAGATCTATCAGATTCTGATGTTAATAAATTATCATGGTTATTTGGAAATTCATCCCCTGTAGATTCTGATAAAATTAAAACCACTTGTTTAGGCCCAAGAGCTGTGATGGTATCTCCATGGAGNACTAATGCTGTTGAAATGACNCAAAATATGGGTNTTAACCATATANATAGAATTGAAAAATATGCTAAAATAGATCATGATTTTAAAGANTATGATCCAATGNTATATGAAAAATTTAGTGANCTAAATCAANNTCTATTTATAATAAATATTGATCCAGAACCTATAAATTATATTGATGACATTAGCTCATANAATNATTCTGAAGGCTTATCTCTAAGTGANGAAGAAGTAGATTATTTGNTTAATGTTTCAAATGAGATTGGAAGAAAACTAACAGATTCAGAAATTTTTGGATTTTCACAAGTTAATTCTGAGCATTGTAGACATAAAATATTCAATGGAAAGTTTATTATTGATGGTCAAGAAATGCCAAGCAGTTTATTTAAGCTAATTAAGAAGACATCTAAAACTAATCCAAACAACATAGTATCTGCCTACAAAGACAATGTAGCTTTCATTAAAGGACCTATTATTAATCAATTTTCTCCATCTAGATCAGATATAGCTGATTATTATAGGTTAAAATCATTTGAATCAGTAATATCTTTAAAAGCAGAAACACATAATTTNCCTACAACTGTAGAGCCATTTAANGGAGCTGCAACAGGNTCTGGAGGTGAAATTAGAGATAGATTAGCTGGAGGAAAAGGTTCAATTCCAATGGCTGGTACAGCAGTATATATGACACCCTATTCAAGATTTAATGACTATTCATGGGAGAAAAAAATTATAAAACGTAATTGGCTTTATCAAAAGCCAATAGACATATTAATTAGAGCATCTAATGGGGCATCAGATTTTGGAAATAAATTTGGCCAACCTTTAATTTGTGGCTCTGTTCTTACATTTGAACATCAAGAAGAAGATCAAATTCAAGGCTATGATAAAGTAATAATGTTAGCAGGCGGTGTTGGATATGCAAAAGCAAGTGATGCCATTAAAGATGATCCTGAATTAGGAGACAGAATAGTTGTAATGGGTGGGGAAAATTACAGAATTGGAATGGGAGGTGCTGCGGTTTCTTCAGCTGATACTGGTGAATTTTCATCTGGAATAGAATTAAATGCTATCCAAAGATCAAATCCTGAAATGCAAAAAAGAGTTGCAAATGCAATTAGAGGAGTAATAGAGAGTGATGATAATTTTATTATTTCAATACATGACCATGGTGCTGGAGGTCATCTAAATTGTCTAACAGAATTAGTTGAAAATTCTGGAGGAATTATAAATATTGATAAACTACCTGTTGGAGACTCCACCTTGTCATTTAAAGAGATTGTTGGAAACGAATCACAAGAAAGAATGGGGTTGCTTGTTAATGAAAAAAAATTAGAGATACTTAAGAAGATTTGTGAAAGAGAAAGAGCTCCTATATATGATNTTGGAAATGTTACAAATGACGGAAAATTCAAAATAATATCAAATACAAATAATTCAANTCCTGTANATCTAGAACTTAAACATTTTTTTGGCAGCTCNCCTANTACAATAATTAATGATATTTCTAANGAAAAAAAATATAGCAACCTTAAATATGAATCAATTAATTTTTACGATTATTTAAAAGATCTTCTGAAACTTGAAGCTGTTGGGTGTAAGGATTGGCTTACTAATAAAGTTGANAGATGTGTNGGAGGAAAAGTAGCTAAGCANCAATGTGTTGGCCANTTGCAATTACCATTAAATAATTGTGGAGTNATGGCTTTAGATTATAATGGAAGTAATGGTATTGCAACATCAGTTGGACACTCTTCTATTTCTGGATTAATTGATCCNNTTGCAGGAAGTAGAAATAGTATNGCAGAAGCACTGACAAATATAATATGGGCACCCTTAAAAGATAATATTTCAGGTATTTCATTATCAGCNAANTGGATGTGGCCATGTAAAAACAAAGGAGAAGACAAAAGATTNTATGAAGCTGTAAAAGCAGTTTCAGATTTTGCAATTGAGCTAGGAATAAATATACCTACGGGTAAAGATTCCTTATCAATGACTCAAAAATATAGTGATAGAGAGGTCTTAGCGCCAGGAACTGTAATAATTAGTGCAGTAGCNCATTGTGATGATATTAANAGANTTGTTGAGCCTGTTTTTAATTCAAANTATGGAGANATATANTACATTAANCTATCAAATGATAAGCATAAATTAGGTGGAAGCTCNTTTGCACAAANATTAGGTAAAGTTGGNCAAGAAACTCCAACNATACAAAATTCAAANCTTNTAATAAATATCTTTAATACNATTCAAAATCTGATAANAAAAGANATGATAATTGCTGGGCATGATGTTGGTTCAGGNGGATTAATTACTACTATTTTAGAAATGTGTTTTGCAGAAAATAATCTAGGAGCTAATATTGATTTTTCATTAATCAATGAAAAGGACTCAATAAAATTGCTTTTTTCAGAAAACCCTGCTATTGTCATTCAAGCTAAGGATAAATCANTTGAGAAAGTTTTTAAAGATAAAGGNATTAACTATTACAAAATTGGTAATGTAACTNCTANTAAAAATATTTCGATCAAAAATCATTTAGANACATATCAAATAGATGTNGAANAATACAGAGATTATTGGTTTAAAACATCTATGCNTCTTGACAAAAAGCAAACAGCAAATAATCTTTCAGAAATTCGATACCNAAACTATAANAANCAGCCATTAGATTTTAAATTCCCAATNAACTTTTCTGGAAAAATCCCTAGNATAGAANAAATTAAAAATAAACCTAANGCAGCTGTAATANGAGANAAAGGAAGTAATAGTGAACGTGAATTAGCTAATGCATTATTTTTAGCNGGNTTNCAGGTTAAAGACATTCATATGACTGATCTAATTTCAGGAAGAGAAAACCTAGAGGANGTNCAATTTATAGGTGCTGTTGGTGGNTTTTCTAATTCTGATGTCTTAGGATCAGCTAAAGGATGGGCTGGAGCTTTNTTNTACAATAAAAAAGCNAAAGAGTCNCTAAATAATTTTNTTTCAAGAGAAGACACTCTTTCNATTGGAATTTGTAATGGCTGTCANCTNTTTATGGAACTAGAAGTTGTNAATCCTGAACATGAAATTCANGGAAAGATGACATTTAATAACTCTAATAAGCATGAGAGTGGATTCACTTCAGTGAANATTCAGAAAAANAATTCTATTATGCTNTCATCATTAGAAGGATGTAATTTAGGTGTATGGATAAGTCATGGNGAAGGNAAATTTAGCCTCCCCTATTCTGANGAAAANTACAATNTAATTTCAAAATATACTTATNANGANTANCCATCAAANCCTAATGGATCTGATTATAANNTAGCTATGATGTCTACTACTGANGGTCGNCATTTAGTAACAATGCCNCATATAGAANGATCTNTNTTTCAATGGAANTGGGCAAATTATATNAAAGAAAGAAATGATGAANTNTCNCCNTGGATAGAAGCATTTATTAATGCTAGAAATTGGATCATAAGTTATAATTCAANAAAATAATGGAATAATNTTTGATTATNATATATTTGNAATCNATTAAAATGAAAANNNTANTATTTATAATAATANTATTTCTCCAATTTAACNATGTTAATTCACAAGAANCTGANTTATATCATANNGTTAANATTAANTACANTTCATCTGAAAATTTTGAAANNCTTCTAGAATNAGGNATCCCACTTGATCACGGAATACANAAAAAAAATNNNTATTTTGAATCTGANTTTTCAGANTCTGANATTCANTTAATAGAAAANTTAAATATTGATTATAANATTGAAATTTATGATCTAAAATCATNTTATAAAAACAGAAATAATCCNANTCATAAAGATTATATCTCTAAATCAAANANCAAGAANGTTACATGTGAAGAATCTNATATANCNGANTATANAACTCCTCAAAATTATGATNTTAAAGATGGCANCAATTTTGGAGGCTTTTATACTTANAGTGAAATGTTAGAAGAACTNGATCAAATGCATCANCTNTATCCAAATCTTATTTCTGCTAGATTAGATATAAAAGATCCTAATACAGATGACGATCCACACATTCACCAAACCTATGAAGGTAGGTTTTTACAATGGGTTAAGATTTCTGACAACCCTAATCAATCAGAAAGTGAACCTCAAATCCTATACACTGCAATTCATCATGCAAGAGAACCTGCATCATTACAACAATTAATATTTTATATGTGGTATCTACTAGAAAACTATAGTCAAGATGATACAATTAAAGAAATAGTTGATAATACAGAAATGTATTTTGTTCCTTGTGTTAATCCTGACGGATATATTCATAATGAAAATACTGATCCTGAAGGTGGTGGTATGTGGAGAAAAAATAGATATAATAATCATGGAGTTGATAATAATAGAAATTACTCATATATAGATGACAATGGAAGTGAAGTATGGAATACATCTGGTACTTCAAATAATCAAAATGGGAGTACTTATGCTGGTGATGGACCATTTTCTGAAGCTGAAAACAAAGCAATTAGATATTTTGTAGAAAACCATAATTTCATTATTGCATTAAATAATCATACCTATAGTAACCTTCTACTCTACCCCTATGGATATGATTATAACCAACCTACAGAAGATAATGATATTTTTGAATTTATATCTGAAGAACTAGTTAGCGAAAATGGGTATGATAACATCATTAGTGCTGATTTATATCCAGCCGCTGGAGATAGCGATGATTTTATGTATGGAATGCTAGAAACAGAAACTGGAGGGACTAGAAATAAGATTTTTGCTATGACTCCTGAAATTGGATCTTCATTTTGGCCAGCAGCATCTACCATTGAAGATCTTTCTAAAGAGATGATGTATCACAATTTAACGGCAGCTAAAATGGTAAATAACTATGCCACTTTAAATGACACTTCAAATTCAAGCTTTATTAACTCTTCTTCATTTTCAAATAGCTATGAAATCCTAAGACTTGGAATAGGTGGTGATGGAAATTTTGAAGTTTCAATAATTCCAATTTCTGATAATATTACATCTGGCACAATTACTAATAGTTATAATCAAATGGAATTAGGTGAAATTATTGAAGACTCCTTTACAATTCAATTAAACAGTGAAATTGAATATGGTGAGGAAGTGTTATATAAATTAGTGCTAAATAATGGTTCCTTTTATAAAGAATACTTCATTAATAAAATATATGGGGAAGCTGATACAATTTTTGAAGATGAAAGTAATATGATACAAGATTATTGGGATTCAGATTCATGGAATCTTACCTATGAGGATTACTTTTCTGCAAATACATCGATTACAGATTCACCATATTTTAATTATAGTAATAATGAATATTCTGTAATTGAAGTTTTAAACCCAATTGATCTGTCTAATACTTCTTATGCAGAATTAAGTTTTAACGCTAAATGGCATACTGAAAGTGGATATGATTATGTACAAATAGAAATTTCAACTGATGATGGGCAAACTTGGATTCCTCAATGTGGAAAATATACAAAAATAGGAAGCCAAACACATGAAGATGCTGAAAACGAACCCTTATATGATGGTCTTCAAGGCTCCTGGGTAAATGAAATTATATCTCTTACAGATTATTTAGAAAATGAAATAAAGATTAGATTTAAATTAGTATCTGACAATTCTCAAAGAAGAGATGGGTTCTATTTTGATGATGTAAAAGTAAATATTATAAGCAGTAATCTAAGCATAAATACTCAAAACCTACTTCCATTTAAGCTCTATCCAAATCCAGCGAAAGATAAAGTTGTTATTAAATCTGATCTAATTAATTACAACCTGTCAATTTATAATTTAATTGGAAAAGAAGTACTAAAACTTCAAAATCAAAATAGAGAAACATTACTAGATATAAGTTCGTTAAATCAAGGATTGTATCTAATTGAATTGGAAGCAAATACCACTATTCATACATTCAAATTAATTAAACTTTAATTTTTTTTTACTATGCGTGCATAGGAATTAATTTAGTATATTGTCTTTATATTCTATAGAATGAAAGACAAGAAAGCAAGGATTGATTTAACAGAGTATAAATTAAGAAGCACATGGCATTCTATAAAAAAAATGTATCATGAAGAAGCAAAAAAATATGGAGGCACACATGCAATTGGCTTTACTCTTTTAAGTATTCATCCAAAAAATGGCACTCCATCAACTTCTATAGGACCTATTTTGGGAATGGAAGCTAATAGTTTTTCTAGAATATTAAAGACGATGGAGGAAGAAAAATTAATATTAAGAAAGACTAACCCAAATGATAAAAGAGGGGTTTTAATTTTTCTTACAAAAGATGGCTTAATAAAAAGAGAGATTGCAAAGCAAAAAATAATAAAATTTAACACACTAGTTAATAATAATGTTACAAAGAAAAATATGGATATATTTTTTAAAACTACTGAAACTATTAAAAAATTAGCTTCTAAAGAAAATATTTTTGAATAATGAAAAATAGAAATATAAATAAAATTGCAGTTATTGGTTCTGGCATAATGGGTAGTGGAATAGCTTGTCATTTTGCTAATATTGGAAAAGAAGTATTATTACTTGATATTATACCAAATGAACTTTCCGATATAGAAATTAATAAAAATCTTACGTTAGAAGATAAAGTTGTTAAGAACAGAATTGTTAATGACTCATTAGTAAAAGCAATAAAATCAAAACCTTCTCCTTTATATCATAAAAATTTTAAAACTAGAATAGAGACTGGGAATTTATTAGATGACATACATAAAATATCAGAAGCTGATTGGATAATTGAAGTAGTTATAGAAAATCTTGAAATTAAAAATCAAGTTTTTTCAGAAATTGAAAAACATAGAAAACCTGGGACTATTATTACTTCAAATACTTCTGGAATACCAATTAAATTTATGAATAGTGACAGAACTGAGGATTTTCAAAAACATTTTGCTGTAACACATTTTTTTAATCCTCCTAGATATCTAAAATTGTTTGAAATTATTCCTGGCCCTAATTGCAAAGACGAAGTTATAGAATTCCTAAAATTATTTGGTGAAAAATTCTTAGGCAAAACGTCTGTATTAGGCAAAGACACGCCAGGATTTATTGGTAATAGAATTGGGAATTTTGGGATACAAGACCTTTTTCACAATATTAAAGAATTAGATATTTCAGTAGAAGATTTAGACATGCTAACTGGTCCACTTATTGGAAGACCTAAATCTGCTACTTTTAGAACAGCAGATCTTGTTGGAATTGATACTTTATGCAGAGTAAGTGATGGAATTTATGAAAATTGTCCTGAAGATGAGTGTAGAAATGTTTTTGTTGCTACAGATTTTCTAAAAGATATGCTAGAAAAAAATTGGCTTGGAGATAAAACTGGTCAAGGTTTTTATAAAAAAACGAGAGATAAAAATGGGAAGAGGGAGATTCTTGTTCTGGATATTAAATCTATGGAATATAGAAAAATGAGTAAAACAAAGTTTGATATTGTTGGTAAAGCTAAGGCAATTGAAAACACATTAGAAAGATTTAAATTTTTAATTAGCGGAGATGATAAAATAAGTGAATTTTATCGAAAAACATTAGCTGGACTATTTTCATATGCACAAAATAGAATTCCTGAAATATCAGATGATATATACAGCATTGATGATGCTGTAAAAGCAGGTTTTGGATGGGAGAATGGGCCGTTTGAAGTATGGAATTTTATCGGTGTTCAAGAAGGTATTGATCTGATGAAATCCTATAATAAAAAACCTGCAAAATGGGTAGAAGAATTAGTTAATTCAGATAATAATAGCTTCTACAATATTAAAAATGGTTTTACTTATTATTATGATATATCTGAAAAGAAACATCTAATTAAGCCTGGTCAAGAATCATTTATAATTCTGGATAATATTAGAAAATCTAATCTTGTTTGGGAGAATGAAGAATTTGTTATAGAAGATCTAGGAGATGGTATTCTAAATGCTGAGTTTAGATCAAAAATGAACTCAATAGGAGAAAATGTCTTGATAGGCATAGATAAAGCAATTGATTTAGCTGAAGAAAATTTTCAAGGACTTGTAATAGGAAATCAAGCAAGTAATTTCTCTGCTGGGGCAAACTTAGCAATGATACTTATGGCTGCTGCAGAACAANAATATGATGCAATAAACTCTTCTATCAAAAAATTTCAGGAAACAACNATGCGTTTACGCTATAGTAATATTCCTACTATTGCTTCAGTTCAAGGNATGAGTCTAGCAGGTGGNTGNGAAGTNTTAATGCATTGTGATAAAACAATTGCAAATTCAGAAACCTANNCAGGCTTAGTTGAAGTTGGTGTTGGCTTAATTCCAAGTGGTGGNGGAACAAAAGAAATGACATTAAGAGCNTCAAANAAATACAATAAAAATGATGTAGAANTAAATATCCTNCAAGAATATTTNCTNTCAATTGGAATGGCTAANGTNTCTACTTCTGNNNATGANGCTTATGANTTNGGNATATTNACTAAAGGAAANGATGTNATTGTNATGAANAATAANAGTCAAATTGCAATAGCAAAAAGTCATGCAAAAATTATGGCTGAATCAGGCTATGTTCCTCCTTTNNGAGAAAAAAATATTAAAGTTTTNGGNAAGCAAGCNTTAGGAATGTTTCTNGTTGGAACNCATTCNATGGAGTCAGCAAANTACATAAGTGAATTTGATAAAAAAATTGCTAATAAATTAGCATATGTAATGGCTGGAGGAGATCTTTCAGANCCTACAATGGTNAGTGAACAATACCTNNTAGATCTTGAAAGAGAAGCCTTTCTAAGNCTTTGNGGNGAAAGAAAAACANTAGAAAGAATTCANCACATGTTAACCAAAGGGAAACCTTTAAGAAATTAATAACAATATGAATACTGCGTATATTATTTCAGCACACAGAACNGCNGTTGGCAAAGCTCCTAGAGGACTTTTNAGATTTAAAAGACCNGATGAGCTAGCTGCAGAGACNATTGAATATATGGTAAATAAAATTCCTAATCTNGATAAATCTAGAATAGATGATGTTATTGTTGGTAATGCTACTCCTGAAGCAGAACAAGGTTTAAATATTGCTAGNTTAATAGCANTAATGGGNCTAAAAACAAATGATGTNGCAGGNGTTACTGTAAATAGATATTGTGCTTCAGGTCTTGAAACTATTGCCATGGCAACAGCTAAAATTCAATCTGGAATGTCAAATTGTATTATTGCTGGTGGAGTTGAAAGNATGAGTATGATTCCAATGGGAGGATATAAACCTACNCCAGATTATAAAANAGTAAATCAAGGAAAAGAAGATTATTATTGGGGAATGGGATTAACTGCTGAAGCAGTTGCAAAACAATTTAAAATATCAAGAGAAGATCAAGATGAATTTTCTTATAATTCACATATGAAAGCTTTAAAAGCTCAAAAAGAAAGGAAATTTGATGATCAAATTGTTCCAATTAACGTAACTCAAACATATTTAGATGATAATAATCAAAGATGTACAAAAAAGTATACTGTTTCTAAAGATGAAGGCCCTAGAGAAGGAACAAACATTAAGGCACTTAATAAATTAAGAGCAGTTTTTTCAAATAANGGTAGTGTTACTGCTGGNAATTCTTCTCAAATGAGTGATGGNGCAGCATTTACACTNATAATGAGTGANAAAATGGTTAATGAACTTAATTTAAAACCTATTGCAAGGATGGTTAATTATGCTGTTGCTGGAGTAGAACCGCGTATTATGGGAATAGGTCCAGTAAAAGCTATTCCAAAAGTACTTAATCAGTCTGGGTTAAATTTAAATGATATATCTCTTATAGAATTAAATGAAGCTTTTGCCTCACAATCGGTAGCTGTAATTAACGAATTAGATTTAGATAGAGATATAATAAATGTAAATGGGGGGGCAATTTCATTAGGTCATCCTCTAGGATGTACTGGAGCAAAATTAACCGTTCAAATCATCGATGAAATGAGAAAAAGGAATCTAAATAACAAGTATGGCCTTGTAACTATGTGCGTTGGNACAGGNCAAGGTGCCGCTGGAATTTTTGAATTTATAAAATAGTTAAATATGACTGAAAAAATCAACATAAAGGGAGGAGAGTTTATTGTTAAAGAAACTNAATCTTCTCATGTTTTCACTCCTGAAGATTTTTCAGAGGAACATAAAATGATGATAAACTCTGTAATAGAATTTAATGAAAGAGAAGTAATAGCTAAAAAAAGTCGGTTTGAAGCCAAAGACTATAAACTAACTGAAGAAGTTATGGAAAAGGCTGGTGAAATGGGGTTTTTAGGAGTTAATGTGCCTGAAAAGTANGGNGGNATGGGTATGGGATTTGTAGCAACAATGCTTGTATGTGAATATATGTCTAGTGGNAGTGGNTCAGTAAGCACTGCATTTGGAGCTCATACTGGTATTGGGACTATGCCTATTTTATTTTATGGAACTGAAGANCAAAAGAAAAAATACTTACCCAAACTTAGTTCAGGTGAGTGGTTTGGCTGTTACTGTCTAACTGAACCTAATGCTGGAAGTGACGCAAATTCAGGAAAGACAACTGCTGAATTAACAGCTGACAAAAAACATTATAAAATTAATGGTCAAAAAATGTGGATTTCNAATGCAGGTTTTGCAAAATTATTTATCGTATTTGCAAGAATAGAAAATGATAAAAATATAACTGCCTTTATTGTTGANAAAGAAGAAAATAATGGAATTGTGCTAGGAGAAGAAGAGAAAAAACTTGGTATAANGGCCTCNTCTACTAGGCANGTATTTTTTAATGANACAACTATTCCTGTTGAAAATATGCTAGGTAAAAGAGGTGAAGGATTCAAAATAGCTGTGAATTCATTAAATGTAGGTAGAATTAANTTAGGCGCTGCATGTATTGATTCTGAAAGNAGAGCTATAACAGCNGCTATTCAATATGCAAATGATAGNAANCAATTTAATACAAGTATTTCAGAATTTGGGGCTATTAAATATAAGATTGCAGAAATGGCAACAAANGCATANGTTAATGAGGCAGCATGTTATAGAGCNGCAAAAGATATAGAAAATCAAATANAAAATTTAATGTCTNAGAATTATTCAGAACAAGATGCAGAATTAAAAGCATTAGAAGAATTTGCTATTGAATGTTCAATAATTAAAGTTGCTACATCAGAAGATATGCAATTATGTGCTGATGAAGGAATACAAATATTTGGTGGAATGGGATTTTCTGAAGAAACTCCTATGGAAGCAGCATGGAGAGATGCAAGAATAGCAAGAATTTATGAAGGAACAAATGAAATTAATAGAATGGTATCGATTGGCATGCTTCTTAAAAAAGCTATGAAAAAAAATATTGATATATCAAATCCAACTAAAGCAGTTTTTAAAGAAATTATAGGATTNCCATCTTTTNCATTTAAATCAAAAGACTACTCAATTCTATTTACAGAAGAAAAAATAATGCTAAAAAATTTAAAAAANGTTTTTTTAATGATTAACGGATTTGCAGTTAAAAAATTTGGTAAAGATCTTGATAAACATCAACAAACAATTATGGCATTATCAGATATACTTATAGAAATATACATGGCTGAATCNGGNATANTAAGATCAGANAAAAATGCTAAAAGATTTGGTGAAGAAGATTATAAAATTCAAATAGATATTTCTAAATTATATTTATATAATGCAGTAGATATTATATCTAAAGTCTGTAAACAAATTATTATATCTATTTCCAGAGGAAGTAAGCAAAAAATGCTTTTAAAAGGATTAAGGAAATTTACTAAATACAAAAACTATCCAGATATAATAGGAATAAGGAANAATATTGCTGAAAAANTNAAAAATGAAAACAAATATTGTTTTTAAAAAAATNAGGACCACTNTCTTCTCTTATTTAAATCTTGTTGAATCTTTAAATCCTCCTCAGATATAACTTTTAAATAAGATTGATGTTGTTCTATTGAATNCTCTATTTTCTTAATTATTTCTTCAACAGATTCATTTTCGTAATCAATTTCTAAAGCGGGTTTGATCTCCATAGTTTGTAATATGTTTTTCTTTTTAATCCTAAGTCCTTTCTTATCAAAAGATCTTCTAAATCCATCTATAACAATAGGTATAACAATTGGCTTGTATTGTTTAATTAATAGCGCTGTTCCCTTTCTTATGGGTTTAAAAGGAGTAGTAGTGCCTTGNGGAAAAGTAATTACCCAACCATCATTTAAGGCTATTCCTATTTTTGAAATATCACTCATTTTTACTTGTCTATTTATATCTTCNCCTTTACTTCTCCAAGTTCTCTCAATACTAATAGATCCTGCATAGGCCAATATTCTGGGCAATAATCCTGAAGTCATTGTTTCCTTAGCTGCTATGAAGTATAAATTTAATTTTGGGTTCCATAGATACCCAACATTTTTTATTGAATCAACCCTTCCTTTTAAACTTGCGTTAAATACATGAAACATTGAAACNACATCTGCAAAGTAAGTTTGGTGATTTGAAACAAATAGAACATTTTTCTCAGGTAAGTTCTTTATAATATCAGATCCTTCAATTTTTAATTCATTAAAACCTCGGAATCTCCTATGACTTAAGACACCGAAAATTCTTATTAGCCATTTTTTAAAATATAGGATGTGGCCAAAAGGATTTCTTTTAATAATGCCCATATAAAAAATTTGATTACAAAAGTATGAAAAAAGTTATATAACAGAGTTAATAATATCCTTAACTTCTGACAATATCATTGCTGTAGCTCCCCACACAAAATGATCATTTAATTTATAAGCTGGCACTAGTGTGTCTAAATATCTATTTGAAATATGAGAACCTCTTGTATTTACCACATTGCTTATATTTAATAGCTGATCTAAATCAATATTAATTATTTCCTGTACTTCGTTCTTATCCTTATAAAACTCAAGTTGTTTTGATGCAAATAGCATAAATGGGGTAATATTATAATTACTTGGTGGAATATATAAATTTTCTAATTTTCTAATTAATTTAATCTCGTCTATATTGACTCCAATTTCTTCATTAGTTTCTCTTAAAGCAGTTTCATATATATTTTTATCATTTTTCTCAGTTCTTCCACCAGGAAAACTTATTTGTTTCGAATGAACTCCGTCATACTCATTTCTTAAAATTAACGTAAAAAAAACCTTATTATTAATTGGGTGAAACAATACTGAAACACCTGCCCTTTTTGAATTGTTATATTTATTTTTTGCTAATTCTAACAAGTATTTTCTGTATGGAGGAGCCATTTTTAAATGAGAAACATTAGAATCACTAACGAAAGTCTTAATTTTTGGAATAATTTTCAAAAATCTACTAATTGTCATTTTGAATTAGTTTAATAAACTATAAAATTATTTTTCTCTAATTTTTAAGGACCACTCAAAAACGAATTCAGAAACTTTTACTTTATTTTGATTTACACCCCTAGAAGACAAAGTTATGGTTTGTGGAGTATTGGAAGAAATTAGTTTATTCATCATTTCATCCATGTTGTTTCCTTCACTACAATTAAAAACTATTGTTCCTGTAGCTTTTTTATAATAATTAGATTTACTTGAAATTAGCAGCATAGATATATCATACCCACTTTTATTAATCTTGTCAGTTAACATTAAAGCAGTAGTTAATTCAGCAGCCATTCCTTGAGCTGCCCAAAACATTGATCTGTAAGGATTTTTATTAAACCAATTAAGGGTAATTTTAACATTACACTCATTAGAGTTTATAGATTTTATTCTTGCACCACAAAAATAGGCTGCAGGTAATTTTGTTAATAAGAATATATGGTATTTTAAAAATCTCATTGATTTATTTTGATGCTAAATATTTTTCTGCATCAAGTGCTGCCATACATCCAGTACCAGCAGCTGTAACTGCTTGTCTATATACATGATCTGCAGCATCTCCAGAAACAAAAACTCCAGGAATATTAGTTTTTGAAGTTCCTGGCTTATTTATAATATACCCTGTTTCATCCATATCTATGTAGGGTTTGAATATTTCAGTGTTTGGCGTATGTCCAATTGCTACAAAAAATCCTGTTATAGGAATAGTTTTTTCTTCTTTCGTTTTATTATTGAATATAACTACATTCTCAACAACGCTTCCATTACCTAAAACCTCCTTAGTTTCAGTATTATATAGAATTTCAATATTAGCTGTTCGCTTCACCCTTTCTTGCATAATTTTAGAAGCTCTAAANTCATCTCTTCTAACTAGCATAGTTACCTTTTTACATAACTTAGATAAATAATGTGCCTCCTCACAAGCTGAGTCCCCTGCTCCAACAATGACTACATCTTGGCCTTTGTAAAAAAATCCATCACATACAGCGCACGCAGACACACCGCCTCCTAATTCTAAATATTTTTTTTCTGAATCTAATCCTAAATACTTAGCAGTTGCTCCNGTAGCAATAATAACACTTTCGCAAAGAATCTCTTCTTGATCATTAACCCACAATCTTAAACTCTTGGTGAAATCAACTTTTGTTATCCATCCATTTCTTATTTCAGTTCCAAAACGCTCCGCTTGTTCTTGTAATTCCAGCATCATCTCTGGACCAGAAATCCCTTTAGGATACCCAGGAAAATTTTCAACATCAGTTGTTGTAGTTAGCTGACCTCCAGGCTGTATTCCTTGATAAAGAATAGGGCTCATATTTGCTCTTGCTGCATAAATAGCTGCCGTATANCCAGCTGGNCCTGAACCTATAATTAAACATTTTATTTTTTCAGCCATAATATTATTTCAAATATAACAATAAATCTAGGTATTTTTCTCTTTGAAATTATATAAAATTCAATAGTAGATGAATATTGTATTTTTTGTAAATTGAAGAAAAAAATAGAATGAAATATTTTTTTCTAAAATTTTTATTTTCTCTTTATTTTAGTTTATTCTNTACTANTANNTACAGTGATGAATATTCTTATGAAATAATTGTTTCTGACATTGAANTCCCCTGGGGATTTGTTTTTCTTGAANATAATTCAATATTAATTACNGAGAGAAAAGGGGANCTAATNCNTTTNATTAATGGCAAAAAAATAAAATTAAAAGGTTTGCCAGAAATTATTGCAAAAAACCAAGGTGGNTTATTAGACATAGAGCTTCATCCAGATTATAAAAATAATGGTTGGATATATATCTCATATTCNTCTTCTAATGAAAATAAAAGTGGATCTAACACTTCCATAATGAGATTTAAAATAGAAAATAACAGTTTAGTTCANAAAGAAATTATTTATAAGGCTCTACCAAATAGNAAAAGAGATAGACACTACGGNAGTAGAATTGAATTTGATGAAAATAATTATTTATACTTTTCAATTGGTGATAGAGGTAATCGAGATGTAAATCCGCAAAATATTAATAGAGATGGAGGGAAAATATACAGAGTTTTTGATAATGGCGAAATACCTATTGATAANCCTTTTATAAATGATAAACTCGCAAAAAAAGCAATTTANAGTTATGGACACAGAAATCCACAAGGGATGGTAATTAATCCATTTACCAAAGAATTATGGATACATGAGCATGGCCCAAGAGGAGGAGATGAAATTAATATTATAAAAAAAGGAGCNAATTATGGATGGCCCTTAGCTAGTTTTGGTATAAATTATATAGGAACAAAATTTACTGATAAAACTACAATACCAGGAATGGAAGACCCTGTACATTACTGGACTCCATCAATTGCTCCAAGTGGCATGGCTTTTATCAATTCCGATATATATCCTAATTCAAAAGGAGACTTATTAATTGGATCATTAATATTTCAATACCTTCATAAATGCAAAATAAAAAATAATAGNGTCTATAAAGAAGATAGAATATTAGAAGATATAGGAAGAGTAAGATCTATTAGACAAGGNCCNGATGGATATATGTATNTTGGGGTTGAAAATTTAGGAATAATAAAACTTGTATTAAAAAAATAAATTCGATGTTAACTATTGGNATAACAGGAGGNACTGGAAGTGGTAAAACTACTATTTTAGANGAAATAAAAAAANANTTTAGTAANAGTGATATTGNCTTTATTTCGCAAGACTCATATTACAATGACAATGGTGACTTAAGTTTTGAAGAAAAAAATAAAATTAATTTTGATCATCCCGAAGCTGTAGATTTTGATTTAATGATTAATCATTTAAACTTATTAAAAAATGGAANANANATCAATCAACCTATATATTCNTTTTTTGACCATAACAGAANAGNAAAAACTGAATTAATTGANCCAAAAAAAATAATGGTTATCGAAGGATTATTAATATTAACTAATAAAAAGTTAAGAGATTTAATTGACGTCAAAGTNTTTGTTGATTCTAAATCTNANCTAAGNTTTAAAAGNAGGCTAAATAGAGANNTAAANGANNGNGGAAGATCTGAAGAAGAAGTTATTGANTTNTTTAATAAAAGATTAAATGAAATGCATAAANTGTANGTTGANCCGATGATNAAATATTGCGACATAATTATTGACAANAANACAAATAATTNAATAGAGATAGATCCACTAATAAAGATTATTAAAAATAATTTGTAAAATGAAAATTAAAATTCCTTCAATATTTAAAAANATATATTTCATAATTATTCTTCTATTTTTTATATGGATGTTGTTTTTTGATAGTAATTCATGGTTAATTCATAGAGAATTAGATAATAAGATTATTAAATTGGAGAAACAAAAAGAATTTTATAATAAAGGAATAGAATTAGATAAAGAAGAATTATCAAAGATGGAAACTGATAGTGGGCTTGAGGAATATGCAAGAGAAAAGCTTTATATGAAAAAAGAAGATGAAGAAATATTTATAATAGAGTTCGACAGTTTAAATGAATAACAGCCATTGTGGAGAAAAAAATATTAAATGAATTTATTAAAACTAATCCCAAGTTATGGACAAAAAATATCCTAGATGATCTAAAAAAACTAGGATACAATGAAATTCCAAAATACAATTCTAAAGAAATTAGCGAGAAGTATTTAGATGAAATAATAAAAACTATATACACTAACATTAATCTAAATAATAAAGAAGAGTTTGTAAATTACCTTGCTGATTTTGGTATCAAGATATCTGAAATTAAAAAAAAACTAAATCATGAGGCACAGTGGAATCAATTAATTTATGATAAATTTTATAAAAAATTAAAAATTGATAAAGATCAAAT
>PACY01000029.1 GCA_002700405.1 Flavobacteriaceae bacterium
ATCACAATAAACAAAACAACAGGAATGGAAACAAGAGGGCTTTGGGAGGTAAAACAACAATTTATGGGAGGCCCTTTTATTAACTTTTCAGTTGTAGACTCAATCAATAGAAGAATATTATATTTCGATGGGTTTGTTTATTCACCCGGAACAGCAAAGGCAGGCTATATTTTTGAGCTCGAAGCAATAATTAAAAGCTTAAAGATTCTAAAATAAACGAAGAAAGCTATTCTTCTTTCTCTTCTTCCTTAGACTCATCCTCTTTAAGAGCTTTTTTAAACTCCTTAACTCCTTCTCCAGTACTTTTTATTGCGCCACCAAGTTTTTTCCCAATAGCTTTTCCTCCAAAAAAAAGAAGAGCAAGTCCAACCACAATAGCAATTTGCCACGGACCAATTGCTAGAGGTAATACAGATAAAATCATAGCATTAAATTTTGAACAAAGTTAGTAATTAAAAGTTTAATTTTAAACCATTGCCGATTATAATGAAAGTCAGAATTGTAATTATATTTCAGTATTTTTGAAAAGTATGAAGAAAAAGAAGAGTAACCCCACTTTTTTAGACGACCTGTATAAGCAATACAAGGTGGTGGTCTCAAATGATCGCACCTTTGAAGAAAGGCTGTCGTTTAAAACCTCCAAACTAGGAATTTTTCTTACAAGTTTTTTATATACTGCAGTGCTGATCGGGACCACAATTTGCCTTGTTTTTTTCACACCATTAAAAGAATATGTCCCTGGATATTCATCGCTGGAGCTATTAAAAAGCACAACAGAACAAAGCTTTAAACTAGACTCTATTATAAAGGTTACAGAGCTTAATAACCAGTATTATAATTCTATAATAAGAGTTTTGACTGGAGAACTTGACACAATTGCTTTTAATAGAGACTCCATTATTAATGAAATTAATGCAGAAAAATTATCTTCAGAACTAAGCCCTTCAAAAGAAGACTCTCTTTTAAGAAAATATATTGACGAGGAAGACAAATTTAATTTAACAAGCAATCAACTTTTAATAGAAAACAAAATTTTATTCCAACCAGTCCAAGGAGAAATTACACAAAATTTTAACAAGAAAGAAGACCATTTTGCTATAGATATTGCTGTTGACGAGGGAACGCCAGTAAAATCAATATCCGAAGGAAGGGTTCTTTTTTCAGACTGGACAGTCCAAACAGGGTATGTTATAATTATTGATCATGGAGATATGTTGACCTCTGTTTATAAACACAACTCATCTCTGGTAAAAAAACAAAACGAAACAGTAAATGCTGGAGAAATAGTTGCATTATCAGGAAATCACGGAACACTTACCTCTGGACCACACTTACATTTTGAGGTTTGGAAAAACGGAAGACCGATTGATCCAATGCAGCTATTTAATTTTAAATAAAATCCATGTTTAAGCATTTTATTATAAGTTTTTTAGCAAAAAGGCAAAAAAAAGCTGTTCTAAAATGGGCAGAAAACCCAATAACAAGTCAGAACGAAACCCTAAAAAACCTTATAAGTTCTGCAAAGAAAACACTTTTTGGTAGAGACCATAATTTTAATTCAATTAACTCTTATAGTAGTTTTAAAAAAAACATTCCTGTCGTTGATTACGAGGAAATAAAACCATATATAAATAAAATAATTCAAGGCAAGGGAGACGTGTTATGGCCTGGAAGACCCAAATATTTTGCAGTCACCTCAGGAACTACTTCAGGAGCAAAATACATTCCAATAACAAAAGAAAGTCTTCCAAACCACCTTAACGGAGCTAAAGATGCACTTCTAATGTATATAGCAAACACAGGAAACACAAAAGCTCTTAATGGAAAGCATATTTTTTTACAAGGAAGCCCTATTTTAGAAGAAAAAGGAGGTATAAAAACTGGAAGACTTTCAGGAATTTCAGCCCATCACGTGCCTCTGTTTTTAAGACTTTCAAGACTGCCATCACATCAAACAAACTGTATTGAAGACTGGGAAGAAAAGATTGATGCTATTGTTAAAGAAACTATAGCCCAAGACATGAGAATACTTAGCGGTATACCTTCATGGCTTCAAATGTATTTTGAAAAACTCCAGGAAGTTGCGAATAAACCAATAGGAGAGCTATTTAAAAATTTTCAGCTATTAATTTATGGAGGAGTTAGTTATGCGCCATACAAGAAAAAATTTGAAAAACTAATTGGAAGAAAAATTGACAGTGTTGAGGTGTATCCGGCAAGTGAAGGGTTTTTTGCCTTCCAGGACCAACAGGAATCTGATGACCTATTGTTAATTTTAAATTCAGGAATTTTTTACGAATTTATTAAAGAAAAAGATTTTTTAGAATCTAAAAACAACAGACTTTCTTTAGAAGAAATAGAAACAGGAATAAACTATGTTTTAATTATTTCTACCAGTGCAGGTTTGTGGGCCTACAATACAGGAGACACTGTTAGGTTTACTTCTAGATCACCATATAAAATAGTTGTGACAGGAAGAATAAAGCAATTTTTATCTGCATTTGGAGAACATGTTATAGTTAAAGAAGTTGAAAACGCGATTGAAAGAACATGTGCAGAGACAGGGGTTATTATAAATGAATTTACAGTTGCACCAAAATTTGGGGCTGAGACATCAGACTCATTTCATGAGTGGTTTATAGATTTTGAATCGGAACCAGAAAACATATATCAATTTGAAAAAATTTTAGACAAAAATCTTCAAGACCAAAACAAATACTATAAGGATTTAGTTCAAGGAGGGGTCATAAGAAGTTTAAGTATAGAAAGGATCTGCGATAAAGGATTTAATAAATACATGAAGTCTATAGGCAAGTTAGGAAGCCAAAACAAAATTCCAAAGATTTCAAACGATCGAAAAATAGCAGACGAGCTATACAGACTAAACGTCATAGAAGAAAGATAAAATTATCCTTTATAAAATAAACCAGAAGAAGTTTCGTTTAAATATGACAAAATAAATTGTCATGACTAACGAAAGAAAAAACAACACACAAGAAGAAATAGACATACTAGTTCTTTTCAATAAAATAAAAACACTTTTCTTACAAAGTATTTTATTTTTCTTTAGAACAATTAAAGAAATATCACTAGCCTGGAAAAAACTAGCTGCCTTAATTGCAATAGGCGCAGCCTTAGGCTATGCTGCAGAAAACATTACTGAAAAAGAACCTGCGAAAGAGGCCTCAATACTATTAAGAATAAATTTTGACGCTGGAAATTATGTTTACGATGCAATAAGCTTGATTAATCAAAAAATAGAAGCAGAGGATGAGGATTTTTTTACCAATGACATGAAGTTCAATGAAGATGAGGTCTTAAAGGAAATTAGTATAAAACCAATAATAGACTTAAAAGATATTTTAAAAGATGAAATAAACGCAAATGAAATCAGGACCCTTTTTGAAAACTTAGAATTTGAAGATAATTTAGCAATGACAGAAGGCTTTAGATCAGATTATGAATATCACATACTAGACCTAAACATCTCTTCTTCTGCCAGCAATTCTTCCTTAAAAAAAATAATAGACTATTTTAATACAAACCCTCTATTTATAGGCCTAAAAGAAAGGCGGCTTCAAAGTATTTCAAACACTATTTTTAACAATGAACAGACAATTAATCAAATAGATAAGCTTATAGAAAAATATAGCTCAGCAGACAATTTTGAAAAAAGCACTTCGCAATTATATATTGACAATAAAACATATTTGCCTAATGAGCTTATTAAGATAAAAATTACTTTAGAAGAGCAAAACGAAGAACTAAAAGGAGAAAGAATTTTGTCTACAGAAACCGTTATGGTGGTAAACGACACTAGTCTTTTAATAGAGAAGAAAGGGTTAAGAGATAACAAAGTCATTTATTACCCAACTCTATTGGTCCTTGCATTTATATTAGGAGGTGTTATCTTAAAACTATACAGATATTTAGATGAATTAGATCGAAGAATGTAGCATGGTGCGCGAGGGACTATTAAAAAAAAGTTTTGGAGTTCTTTTGATAAGAGGCATGGGCGTTATATTGCTATTTCTATTTTCACTGTTTTTAACAAACTATTATTCAGCAGAACAAGTAGGGCAATATGATTTTGTCAGAGCTACAATAATGATTCTTAGCGGAGCCTCTTTAATAGGCACAAATCAATCCTTAATTTATTATTCAGGGTTTTTGAACTCCAAAAATTCTTTAAAATCCATTAAGAACATATATTTTAAAATGATAAGAATGACCACAGGAATATGCATGATTTTTATTTTAGGATATTTAATTATACCAGAAGGCTTTATTAATGAATTATTTGACAAAAACAATGCACATTCTTTAATTTTAAAAGCTATTGTAGCACTGTTTTTTTACACAACAACAATGCTTAATATTGATGCATTAAGAGCATTAAACCAAACCATACACTCAGAGCTTTACAGAAATATTTTTAGATATACTCCAATTTTTGTTTTATCAATATTTTTGTTTTTTACCCAGAATCAAGAATGGCTAATAGAAGCATTTTTAGCAGGATTTATTCTACTTTCTTTAATGACAACAATTAAAATACTAATTCTTTTTAAAAAACTGAACTTGTCTAATCAAACCAGCTACAGGTTTTCTTATAATCAAATATTTTCACGATCATACCCAATGGCATTAAGCGCTATAGCATATTTTATTATGCAAAGTGTAGATATCATAATACTTACTGTTTATGAGGGATTTGACAGTGTGGCATATTATTCAATTGCAGTAAAATTAGCAACTGTTACAGCGCTTGCTCTTATGTCTGTAAATATTGTGATTGCTCCAAAAATTGCAGAGATATACAACACCAACGATTTCAATAGACTAAACAAGTTGATTAGGGATGCAGCGAGAATCATTTTTATTATAAGCCTGCCTGTGCTATTAATTTTATTTATTTTTTCTGGCCCAACACTAAGTCTTTTTGGGGAAGGATATGTTTTTGCAAAGCAAGCTTTGTGGTTTTTATTAGCTGGACAATTTTTTAGCGCTTTATGTGGCCCTGGAGCGACATACTTAAACATGACAGGAAAACAGAAAAAGCTCAATAAGATTTTAATTTCTGGCCTCATAGTGAATGTTATATTAAATCTAGTTTTGATCCCTATTTATGGAATAGAGGGCGCAGCAACAGCAACATTAATTAGCATGGTTTTTTGGAACAGCCTGATTGTTGCTGTAATTTATAGATCAGACAGAATAAAAATCTTTATATCATAGCAAATGCGTTTACCAAACTTTATAATATCTGGTTTTCCAAAATGCGGAACAACGTCGCTTCACTACTATTTAGCTGAGCATCCTGAAATATTTATGCCAAAACAAAAAGAGCTCCATTTTTTCACTAACAAAATTCTATCAAAACAAATAGCAGGTAAAGGAGACAAGATAGCTTTAAAAACACATGTTAGAAACTTTAAGGAATATTCTAAATTTTTTCCTGTTGAAAAAAACTACAAATCTGTAGGAGAAACCTCCCCGTCATATATAAATTACCCAGAACTTTTTAATGAAATTAAAAACACCCTTTCAAGCCCAAAATTTATAGTATTGGTTAGAGATCCTATTAAAAGAGCATACTCTAATTATCTTCATTTAGTAAGAGAGGGCAGAGAGCAGCTTAGTTTTGCAGAAGCATTGGCACAAGAAGATAAAAGGAAAAAACTGCAATTTTCAGATTTTTGGTATTATAAATTTAATTCTTCATATTATGAAAAATTAGCAAAAGCAAAGGAGATTTTTTCTGAGGTTTTAATTTTAACTCAAGAAGAGCTAATGCTCAATCCAGAAGAAACTATAAAAAAAACATATAGATTTCTAGAGGTAAACAGCGAATTTCTGCCAACACTATTGAATAAAAAATATAACCCTGGCGGGTCTTATAGTAATAATATAATTACCAGAACAATCTTTAAGCCTTCAAGCGCTAAAAACTTTATGAAAAAAATGATTTCTGTGAAGCCATGGATGAAGGATATATTGAACTCTATAACAAGAAAATATAAAATAAATTCAAAAGCAATAAATAAAGAAACCGAACAAGAATTAAAAAAATTCTTTAGGAAAGAGGTTAAATATCTAGAACAAATGGGGGTAGAAATAAAACAATGGGGTAATTATAAATAAAAAAATGAAACAAACTAGCATTATAAATATTGCTCTATACGCCATCTTGATGGGCATTTTTTTTCTCCCTTTTAATTCATGGGAAGGCTTGCCTTTTTTAGGAGAATTTTACAGAGACTCATGTTTTTTATTTTTTATAGCCGCTTCGTTTTTTGCCCTTTTAAAAAGAAAAATTAAAATTCCAATAAAGAATATAGTTTTCCAGTTTTTGATTCTACTTATAGTTTGGTGTTTTATAGCAACTCTTTTAAACAGCATGACTGTTGCAGAATATTTTTTCAAACAAACAACAGGATTAGAAAGATTTATTAATCAGTATGGAGCCTTGCTAATATGTTCAATTATTTTGCCAATTACTTTTTTTAACATCTTTTATTTAGCGGACCTAAACAGGCTGTTATACACAATTAGAAAAGTAATATTAACCTCATTTATAATAGTTTTAATATATGCTTTTTTTGAGATTTTAATTGTAAAGTTTGGCATGCAAGATTTAAAAATTAAAGTCTTAAACCTGTTTGATTATTTCCCTTTTACTGAGGCTAAAACGGATTCATTGTTAAATAGAATTTCCTCAGTTACTTTTGAACCCCCAGCCTTAGGAACATACCTCTTATCAATTGCAGGCTGGATGTTTAGCTATATAATAACAAGCAAGTCTAGTTGGAGATTTTTCCCTTCAATAGCTGTTATTTTGCTAGCTTTTGTTTCAGGATCTAGAGCAGCATTCTTTATTATCATTATTCAGTCCCTGGCTTTTTTATATATCCTTTTAAAGGATGTAAAACATTCTAAAGCGCTCTTAAATATTACAGTTGCTTTGACATTAATAGCTTCTTGCTTCTCATTAGCATTTTCAAATCAAATTTATGAATACGCTAGAAATGAAATAGCGTCTTTTAAGCTTGATGATAGCGACCACTCTAGATCTAATAGGTCAAGATTTGGAATACAAGTAGCTATGTATAAGGTCTTTTTAGAAAACCCTGTAGCTGGAACTGGATATGGTCTTCAAGCATTTGAATCAAGAAAAAAATATCCAAACTGGGCAAAGAAAAACAACTGGGAATTTAGACTAAGATATTCAAATCAGCAAGAAAAGCGCTTCCCCCCAGGATATAATATATATTTACGATTTCTTAGTGAAACAGGAGTTGTAGGTTTTTTAATTTTTCTTGCGCTGCTGCTTCATGTGTTTTTCTGGTGCTATAACAACTTTAGAAAACACAACATATATTCAGTAATTATATTTATTTCAATGATAGGGTTTTCAATGAATTGGTTAAAGATGGATTCTTTAAGAATCTATGCTTTTTGGATTTGCTTGGCTATTATATTTGCAATAGACTATAAAAAATTAAACAATGCTTAAAGAGCTTATAATTATTATTCCTCATTACAATAATCCAAAAGGATTGCATGCTTCTGTTAATTCAATAAGGGAGAAGTTAAAGGCGGATATAATTATAATTGATGATGGGAGCCAGAAAGAAATAAACATCAAACAGCTTAAAAGTGAATATAAGTTAGGCACGATTTTTTACAAAAAAAATGAATTAAATAAAGGCATAGCAAAGACTTTAAATGCTGGTCTTAATTTTGCAAAGAACAATAAATATAAATATATAGCTAGGCTAGACGCAGGAGATTTGTTTTATAAAAATAAGCTTACAATTCAGCATAAATATCTTGAACAAAACCCCGAGGTCAAGCTTCTTGGGACATGGGGTAATATTGTTGATTCAAACGGCAATCATATGTATAATTTAAAACACCCTACATCATATAAGGAAATAAAAAAAGCTATGCATCTAAATTCTGCTTTTATACACCCATCAGTAATGTTTTCATCTGTAATACTAAAAGAAATTGTAGAGTATCCAACAAATTATTTTGCTGCAGAAGATTATGCCTTTTTTTTTAGTGTGATAAATAAGTTTAAGGCTGAAAATTATCCAGAAATATTGATTGATTATTTTGCAGACCCACGATCAATATCATCAGTCCATAGAAGGAAACAGGTAAAAAATAGAATTAAAATAATGATAAAAAACTTTTATTTTGGGTTTTATCCAATCTATGGAATTTTTAGAAGTTTAGCACTTTTGTTTTTTTCAAGGGATTTCCTAAATGTTATTAAATCAAAAAGCTATAAATAATATGCAAGAAAAAATATATAAATACTACCTGTGGCTTTGCATGTTTTTATGCTTTTTTATTCCATTTATACCTGTGGCACACGCTCTTTCAAGCATAATTATGGGCTGTATTCTTGTGCTTGCTGTTTTCCTTTTAAAGAAAAAAGACTTAAAGGATATTGTAGAAAGAAGGTCGGTATTAGTATTTTTTGCATTTTTTACAATCATTGTCATACAGTCGCTATTTGTGAATGAAATTATTAATGATTTTGCAGAATTGAGAAAAATTGGACAAACAATCCTTTTAATTGCTCTGCTGTCAATAATTAAAAACCCACAAAACTTAAAAAACGCGTTTATTGCTGGAGCAGCATTAAGCTCTATTATTTCTCTATTTAATATTATCGCATATGTAATTGATACAGGGAACACTTCGTTCTATACCGGAGAAATAGTAGAAACCCTTATGATGACACAAAGACTTTATTTAGGGTTTTTCAATGTTATTGCTCTAGTATTTTGCCTAGAGTCTTTTTTTAATTTTTATAACAAAAAAATAGCTAAAACATATTTTTTGTTAGCAATTCTTTTATTAATTACAACTCTTTTCATAGCTTCCAGAACGGCAGTAATTTTAATTTTATTTATTTTAATTAGTACAACCTTGTATAAATTAAATTCTAAAGCCAGAAATATAGGAATAATAGCAGTTGTAGTAGGGGGATTGGCATTGGTATTTACTAATAACAATTTTTCAAAAAGAATTTTATATGCAGCAGATGATCAAAGAGAAAGTTTTGTAGAAAAATTTAAAACACATGAACCAAGATATTTAATTTGGAAAAACTCATTTGAAATATTTAATGAAAACAACAACAAATTCATAGGATTAGGATTTGGAAAAACTCAGGAACTACTAAGAGAGAAGTATAAAAAAATAGAACCTGTAAAGAAAAGAGAGTGGTTTATTCAACGAGATTTTAACACTCACAATCAATACATAGATTTCTTATTAAGCATAGGGTTTTTTGGACTGGCTTTTTTTATAGCATTGCTTATTATAATATTATTTGATTCGAAAAAAACAATTTATAATTTAAACATATATTTTTCCTTAATATTTTTTATGTTTTTTGAAAATCCTTTTCATAGAACCTTCGGGGTATTTGTAATTGCCTTAATTTGCTACACAATTTTAAATAAAAACAAAATCAAAGAATGAAAAACATTTTAGTAGTTGATTGGCTTGACAAATATGGAGGAGCAGAAAGAGTTGTCTCCGCTATTACCAATGCTCTAAGCTTTGATAAATGCCATATGCTTATTAACGTTATGAAACAAAGTGACGCCTCAAAGGTTTTTTCAGGGAAAGACATTCAGATAAAGGAAACCAATTTAAAATATTTTGGAAAAAATTTTAGATATTTCTTTTTTCTTTTTTCTTATTTTTTGAAGGAGATGAAGATTGAAAAAGACACCAATTTAATTATTTCATCTTCATTTTCTGTTGCTAAAGGAGTAAGAAAGACAAGTAAAAAGCAACTCCATATTTGCTACTATCAAGCTAGAAATCAAAGATATTTATGGGACAATAAGGGTATATATTTTAGTAAGCTTATTAGAGCATTTTTGTCTCCTGTTTTAGCTATTTTAAAAAGAATAGACATAGACCAGTCTAAAAATCCAGACTATATAATAGCAAACTCAAGATATATTCAAAACTGGATAAAACAAAATTACAAAAGGGACTCTTTTTTAATACATCCACCTGTGGATATTAATAAATTTCCTGTAATTAAGGAAAAAGAAAATTACTATGTTACAGCAGCAAGGCTTGAACCATATAAAAGAATAGATTTACTAGTTAGCGCGTTTAATAAGCTAAATGACGAATTAATTATTATTGGGTCAGGAAGTCAAAAGAAAAAATTGATGGATAAGGCAAATGCAAATATTAAATTCATTGACTATGCCAGCTCTGAAATTGTTCACTCTACGGTTGGTAAGGCAAAAGCCTTTTTACATGCTGGTCTTGAAGATTTTGGGATAGCCCCAGTAGAAGCCCAAGCATGTGGCACCCCGGTAATTGCATATGGAAAAGGCGGTGTTTTAGAAACAGTAATAGACGGCTCTACAGGTATTCTTTTTTTCGAACAAACCCCAGAGGCAATTTTAAAGGCAATAAAGCGTTTTAATCAAACAAAATTTGACTCCATTAAGTTGAGGGAGAATGCAGAACGCTTTAGTAGACATATTTTTGAAAAAAAATTCAAATCATATGTTTTAAATAAAACCAAAGAATGGCAAGGAAAAAACAAGGAAGGTTCTCTAGATATATTAGACCAATAACATATCTAATAGACTTATATATAATAAACTTTCTTGGCATTAAATATATTTTTAACAATGAGCTTTTACAGCCTTATTGGTTTTTTATTATAGTTTCAGCTTCATGGATTATCATCTCAGTTTTTTCTAGGTTTTATAATGTTTATAGATACACTCCTGAGATAAGAATATTAAATCTTCTTTTGATCCAATGTATTCTGTTTTTGATGACAATATTCTCTGTTTCTGGAATATTTCCATTTTTAAATATTTCCCCCAATCAAATATTAATTTTTGTTTTATATAGTGGAGCTTTCATTGGAGCAATTAAGTTTTCGATCTATTATTTTATGTTAAAATTTAGAGCTGATTTTGGCGGAAATTATAGAAGAACAATTATAATAGGAAATGGAGCAGAAAGCAATAGTTTAGAGAAATTCTTTCAGGAAAAAACATCTACTGGGTATAGGCATATTAAAACAATTCTACCTAACAAGGAAGAAGATATAGAGAAACACTTTGATTTTATTTTAGAAGAAAAGATTGATGAAATATACTGCTCATTGCCTTCTTTAAGTAAAACTCAAATAAAAACAATTATTGATTTTGCTGAAAATAACCTAAAAACAGTAAAGTTTATTCCAAGCTTTGAAAATTTGTATTCAAAGAAACTTAAATACGAAACATATGATTATGTGCCTGTACTTTCTTTAAGAAATATTTTATTAGAAGAACCATTTAATAAATTTATAAAAAGACTTTTTGACATTGTCTTTTCTTTATTTATTATAGTCTGCGTATTATCATGGCTAACCCCTATACTGGCAGTCATTATTAAATCAGAATCTAAAGGAACTATATTTTTTAGACAAATAAGAAACGGCTATAATTTCAAACAGTTTTACTGTTACAAATTTAGATCTATGAAAATTAATGCTGAAGCAGACACCGCGCAAGCCACTAGAAACGATAAAAGACTTACTAGAGTTGGCGCATTTCTAAGAAAAACGAGCATAGATGAGCTCCCACAATTTTTTAATGTATTAGCAGGGAATATGTCTGTTGTTGGCCCTAGGCCGCACATGGTGAATGAAAATGAAAAATATCTTAAATCAATAGATAAATTTATGGTAAGGCATTTTATTAAGCCAGGCATAACAGGCCTTGCTCAAGTCAATGGATACAGGGGCGAAATTGAGATACAATCAGACATTGTTAACAGGATTAAGTATGATATTAATTATATTGAAAATTGGTCTTTGTTGTTGGACATCAAAATAATAATACTAACTGTTTTTAATTCACTAAGAGGAGAGAAAAAAGCATATTAATTTTTTTATTCTCAGACATCTAGTATTTTTACTATCCTATATAAAAACTTATGAATATACTTGTTTTAGGCTCTGGTGGAAGAGAGCATGCTTTTGCTAAAAAAATAAGATCAAGCAAGCATTGCAAAAAGCTATTTATTGCCCCAGGAAACTCGGGCACAGCAGAAGTTGGTCAAAATTTAAGGATTAGCTACAATGACTTTCAAGAAATAAAAAAAGCAGTTTTACAGCACCAGATTAATATGGTGGTTGTTGGACCAGAAGACCCTCTTGTAAATGGAATCCACGATTTTTTCTTAAATGACGATGATTTAAGTAATGTCATGGTTATAGGGCCACAGACTAAAGGAGCTCAGCTTGAAGGCAGCAAAAATTTTGCAAAAGAATTTATGAATCGCCACGACATTCCAACAGCGGCTCATCAAACATTTAATAAGAATCAAATAAATGAAGCAAATAGATTTTTAGAATCATTGTCACCCCCTTACGTTTTAAAGGCAGATGGTCTTGCAGCAGGGAAGGGAGTTCTAATAATTGAGACTTTAGATGAAGCTAAAAAAGAGCTTCACAAAATGTTATGTGAAAACAAGTTTGGAGAAGCTGGCTCTCAGGTTGTTGTAGAGGAGTTTTTAAAAGGAATAGAGCTGAGCTGTTTTGTGATTACTGATGGAGAATCCTACAAGATTCTCCCAACCGCCAAGGATTATAAAAGAATAGGAGAAGGAGATCAGGGATTAAATACAGGAGGAATGGGAGCCATCTCTCCTCCGCCTTTTGTTGACGAGGCTCTTATGAGTAAAATAGAAGAAACCATAATTAAGCCTACTATTGAAGGATTAAAAAAAGATCAAATTCCTTTTAAGGGATTTGTCTTTATAGGACTAATTAAGGTAGATGATGATCCTTATGTAATTGAATATAATGTCAGAATGGGGGATCCAGAAACTGAAGCCGTGCTTCCTAGAATTCAAAACGACATAGTAGAAGTTTTTGAATCTCTTTATAATCAAACTTTACAAAATCGTTCTATATTAATTGATGAAAGGACAGCAGTTACTGTGGTGGTAGTCTCAGGCGGTTATCCGGAATCATACCAGAAAGATTATGAAATTACAGGGCTAGATAAAGTTAATGACTCTACAGTCTTTCACGCTGGAGCAAGGCTAGATAATGATAAAATAATTACTTCTGGGGGGAGAGTCTTGGCAATTACTTCTTTGTCAGAGAATTATAAAGAAGCACTAAAAACTTCATATAGAAATATTTCAAAAATAGCTTTTAAGGATATGTACTACAGGCGAGATATTGGATTTGATTTATAAATAAGAGTGCGCTGTGATAGTTTTGTTTTCCTCCTTTTTATCATCAAAAGACTTTAACTGTATCATCCAATAAACAAAAGCAGTAAATCCGATTAGAAAAAAGAACCATCCAACAACATTAGACATCCACCAGTCACTTTCCCCCAATGATCTAAGAAAATCAAACGGTAAAAAGAGGTAATTGACAAACAAATCTTCTATTCCGTAAAAGAATCCTCTCATTTTAAATTAAATTAATTTACTTTGCAAATATACAAATCTTTCTATGATTACAAGGTTTTTTGGCAGATCTAGAACCGTTCATTTTTTTATAATTATAATTTATTTATTTATTCTTGTTTTTTTTCAAAGCTACAAGTTTGAATGGATAGACGGGACTATTAGTTTGTTTATGCTTCAATTGCCAATAATTGTATTATTATTTCTTTCACTTTTGTTGTCTTCTTTTATAATTACAAAGAATAAATTGACAGAAAAAAACAACTACCCAATAGTTGCTTTTATAGTCTTTGCCTTAGTCTTGTTCCCCAACATAATATCTTTTAATATCGTTCTTGCCAATTTTTTTGTGTTGCTTGGAATTAGAAGGGCTATCAGTTTAAAATCTGGAAAAGATGAGCTAAAGAAGATATTTGATTCTTCTTTCTGGATAACTTTTGGCGCAGTTTTATTTCCTCCTTTACTTCTTTTTTTAGTTGTTATTCTGTTGGCAACCTTTTTATATTCTTTTGTAAATTTTAGAACAATTGGGGTAATTATTATAGGGGCAGTAGCTTCTGTGTTTGCTTCATATATGATAGAGATATTAATATTTGATTTTATTGCTTTTCCAGAATTTATTAAAGAGTTTTTAAACGGAACGATATTAATATATATAGACCATTACAATTTTATTTTTAATACTCCAAGCAGAATACTGCTGTTATTAATTATGGTAATTGGNCTAGTAGTATATTTTATAACATTTGGATTGAAGTCTATAGAAAANACCAAAANATTTTNAATTATTTTAGTANTTTTTCTCATTTCATTTGCTGTAAGNGGAGTTAATGTGANAGAAGACATNTTTATTTNTTTTTTATTCCCGTTCCTAATATTAGNTAGTAAAATAATGGAGCTTTTAAAGCATAAATGGGTTTTAGATATTGTAGTGATTTTGCTAATAATTATAAATATTATTTATTTTAAATGAGGTATCTTTGGCAGATATGTTTACAAAAAATGCAATAGAAATATTTAACCAGGCCACAGCTGATTTTAAAAAATCAGGTAGTATTAATCAGCTATTAACAAATCGATACAATCATAAAGAAGAATATATTGAAAGCTTGCTTTATAAAAAATCATGGATAGATACTATTCAATGGGCCTATGAAGACATTATTAGAGATCCTGAAATAGACCCAATAGAGGCGCTAAATTTAAAAAGAAAAATTGATTCTTCTAATCAGGAACGCACTGATACTGTGGAACTACTTGATGAATATTTTTTAAAAAAATATTCTGACATTAAAGTCTTAGAAAGCGCCACAATTAACACGGAAAGCCCTGCTTGGGCCTTAGATAGATTATCAATTTTAGAATTGAAAATATATCATATGAATATTGAAACAAACAGATTAGATGCATCTGAAAATCATAAAAGTAATTGTTCTTTGAAATTAGCAGTATTAATTCAGCAAAGAGATGATCTGTCAACAGCAATAGATGAGCTACTAGATGAGATATCCAGCGGAAAAAAATATATGAAGACATACAAGCAAATGAAGATGTATAATGACCAAGAGCTTAACCCGATACTAAGAAAAAATAAACAATAGTTTCTATAAATTATTTTGGAATCAATTAAGCACATTTTAATTATTAGGCTTACATCAATGGGAGATGTTGCTATGACAATCCCTGTGATTCGAATTGTTTTAAAACAATACCCAAGAATTAAAATTTCAATTTTAACAAAACCTGTCTTTCTAGAATTATTTAGGGAATTTGAAAAAGTTAATCTAATACCGGCTGAAATTAAAGGTAGGCATAGGGGGTTAATAGGGATATTTAGATTGAGAAATGAATTGAAAGAGTTAAATATAGATGCTGTAATTGACTTACATAATGTATTAAGAACAAATTTTTTAAAATTTTTATGGGGAAGAAATTTTCATCAGATTGATAAAGGCAGAAAACAAAAAACAAGCTTAATTAAAGGCAGATTTTTCAAACAAATAAAGATGACCCATCAAAGATACTTGGATGTGTTTAATAAGATAAACATGAATATAAGTATCTCAAAACCAGTTTTTCCAAAAAAATCAAGCCTAGAGAAGCATAATAAAAAAGTAATAATAGATTCGAATAAAAAGTTAATTGGCATAGCTCCATTTGCTAAGCATGAAGCCAAAACCTATTCTTTTGAAAAGATGAAAAAAATTATAGAATATGTTTCTGAAGAACATATAATATTATTGTTTGGTGGTGGAGAAATTGAGGGGAAGCTTCTAGGCAAAATATCTAAGAACAACAAGAATGTTTTTAGTCTCGTCAATGGGTTTTCCCTTTCTGATCAAATGGATTTTATGTCCAACCTAGACTTAATGATCTCAATGGACTCGGCAAATGGACATTTAGCAGCAATGTATGGGATTAAGGTAATTACAATATGGGGAGTTACACATCCTTATGCAGGATTTCTGCCTTTTCATCAAAATATAAAAAACTCTATTATGCCTGACAGAAAGCAGTATCCTAAAATACCAACATCTATCTATGGGGATAAATATCCAGAAGGATACAAGAATGCAATTAATAGTATTTCAACTGAAGAGATAATTCAAAAAATAAAAGAGACTCTTTAAACATCATCATAATCAACGGAAACGGCTTCAGTTAAAGGAAATGCTTGACAGGTTAGAATTAGTCCATCCTCTACTTCACTATCTGTAAGAACATGATTTTGTTCCATTTTTGTATTACCATCAATTACTCGACCAATACATGTTGCACACGCACCTCCTTGACAAGAATAGGGGGCGTCTATGTCATTTTCAAGAGCTGAGTCTAAAATAGTTTGCTCTTTTGAACCTTTTATAGAAGATTCAAGTCCGTCAACTTTAATAATAATTTTAACTTCTTCACTCAAAATAGATTCTTTAATTAAATTAAAAAGAAAGCATATAACTTTTGACAAATGTATAAAAACTTAACTATTTTTGGCCTGATAGGCAATATCTGTAGATTATTTCTGTTAATATTTTACTCATGCTAGATAAAACAATATATAAATATATTTTCATAGGATTTATAACAGCCTTTGTTCTTGTAGGTTGTTCTAGAAAAAAAGACAAGTTTTTAAATAAAAACTTCCATTCTATTACTACTAAATACAATTATCTATATAACGGGAATAACTTATTGAATGAAGCGCTGGAATCATTAAATGATCAGGAAAAAGATAATTTTTGGAAACTAATCCCAATAGAAAAATATAATTCAGAAATAGCAGAAGATAATTTTGAAAAAAATTCTCAGACACCTTTTTCACAAGCTGAAGAAAAAGCAGCATTAGCTATCCAAAAACATTCAATGAACATAAATGGAAAAGAAGCAAATCCAATTATGGATGAAGCATATATATTACTTGGGAAATCTAGATATTATGACCAAAGATTTATACCGTCCCTAGAAGCATTCAATTACATATTATTTAAATATCCATCCAGCCAATATATTAATCACGTCAAGATATGGAAAGAAAAAATTAATATAAGGCTAGGGCAGAATCAAAGAGCAATAGTAAATTTAAAAGAATTAATAAACAATAATAAATTAGAATCACAGGATTTAGCTCAAGCAAATTTATTTTTATCACAGGCATACATTAACACAAAAAGTCAAGACAGTGCAATAGCTTGTTTGAAGATGGCAAGAGGTTTGATTAATCAAAAACCAATTAAGGCTAGATATAACTATATTTTAGGGCAACTATATGACTACGCTAATTATAAGGATAGCGCAAACACACTATATAATGAGAATATAGATTATAAAAGAAAAATTCCAAGAGAATATACAATTCACTCTCATATTAGAAGAACCACTAATTCAGACTCTATTAATAACTCAATTATTGAAATTAAAGAGCTTGTTGATAATATTGAAAACACTGTTTTTTTAGGATCTTTATTTCATCAATTAGCATTATTGAGCTTAAGACAAGGAAAGGACAGTATTGCTGTAAAATTCTTTAACAATTCACTAGAATCAATAGTTAGCGATGATTATTTAGAGACTGAAAATTATCAAAACTTAGCAGATATAAATTTTGAAAATAAGGAGTATTTAACCGCAGGGTTATATTATGATAGCACATTGACTAAACTAGAAAGGAAAACAAAACTATATAGAAGGATTAAAAAGAAAAGAGATAATTTGCAAGACTTAATATTGTATGAAAATATTACAGCAACTAATGACAGCATATTGTCTTTAGTTAATATGGATGACAAAGCTAGAGAAGTATATTTTGAAACATATATTGAAGAATTAAAAATAATACAAGCTCAGCTCAATGAGGAAGAGGAAAAAAATAACAATTTTGGATCCCAAAATTTACTTGACCAAAAAAACTCTTCATATGATGAGGCAGTATTTTACTTTTACAATCCTACTGCGGTTTCTTATGGCAAGGGGGCGTTTTCTAAAAAATGGGGAAAAAGAAAACTTGTAAATAATTGGAGATGGTCTATTGAGTTTGATGATTTAAAAAAGGAAAATGAAGGAATTGCTAATTTAGAAATACCAGAAGATAGTCTCTATAATATATACTACTATATAAACAGAATACCTAAATCAATAAAGGTTATTGATAGCATTAAATTAGTTACAAATGATGCCTACTATAAATTAGGAGCAATCTATAAGGATCAATTCAAGGAATTTAAAATATCTAACCAAAAACTAATTACATTATTAAACAATAGCCCTGAAGAGTCTTTAATTCCTCCTGCAAAATATTCAATTTATAAAAACTACATAAGCCTTGGAGATAGCGAGCAGGCTGAATTAATTAAGGACAATATTATCAATGATTACCCTAAATCTAAATATGCAGAATTTTTATTAAATCCAGAAGAAGCAGTTGTTGCAACTGAAAATAATCCAATAGCAATTTATAATACTATTTATCAGGAATACAGCGATCAAAACTATATAAAAGCAATAGAGCTTTGTGATCAGAAAATTAAAAAACTGTTTGATACTCCAATAATTTCAAAAATAGAAATGCTAAAAGCAGTTTCAATTGCAAAGGAATATGGCTATAGCCAGTATAAGGAACAATTAAATTTTATAAAACGCAATTATTCAAACACTATTGAAGGTAAGGAGGCAGAATATATTCTAGAAGAAGTTTTGCCTCTGCTTAGCAGCAAAGACTTTTCAGAAAATGAGACATCTAACAATTTTAAAATAATATATGAGTTCTCTAATCCTTTAAAAGAGGAAATAACAAATTTTATTACACTTATTAATAATGCAATAAATGAAATTGAGTATTTAGAATTGAAAACCTCTAAAGACTATTACAATAATATTGTTACATTTGTAGTTCTGCATGGATTAAAAAGCTATGACGGGGCCATGGGATTAGCTGAAATGTTAGATAAAAAGCCGGGGATTCAAAAAAACAATTCTTTTGTTATATCGTCCGGAAATTATAAAACAATTCAAATCCATAAAAATTTAGAGGAATATTTAAAATAATAAATTTATGAGTAATAATAGTCAACAAAACATGATCACCCAAGGCACAACCCTTGTTGGTGATGTCTTTAGTGAAGGTGATTTTAGAGTTGAAGGCAATATCAAAGGAAACATCAAAACAACAGGTAGAATTGTGGTAGGGAAAACAGGAGTTGTTAATGGTAGTTTAGAAGGAGAGGATGCTGATTTTGAAGGAGGCTTTACAGGAAAATTAAAACTATCAGGGAAGTTAACCCTAAGATCTTCAGCTTATATTGAAGGAGAAGTAGAAATAGGAAAATTAGCTGTTGAGCCTGGAGCGACCTTCAATGCAACTTGCAGCATGAAAGGCGGAGTCAAAGAATTAAATAAAAGTGAAACAAAAGAAGCAGCTGAAAAACAAGAAAAAACGGCATAGTTTAATTGTATTTTCACAAATTGGATTACAGATGTCTATAATTATTGCATCTGGAGTATTTATTGGATATAAGCTAGATGAAATATTTGAATCTGAATCGAGAATTTTTACTGTTATAGTTTCACTTCTATTTATTTTACTTTCAATTTATTATGTAATTAAACAGGCGTCTAAATACTCTGAATCTGACAGAAAAATTTAGACTAAATGAAGTTTTTTCCTCCTTTTTTCATACTATCATTGTTTTTGTTTTGCATCCATTATTTTGTTCTTAATAACATAATAGTAGCCGAACTTTTTATTTCTTTACACGAGGTCTATCTGTTTAACATTTTGTCAGTTACAATAATTTATTGTATACTTTTTGTGAATCATAAGGCGACGTTATTTTTTAATCCTTTAGCTCTCTTTATATTTTTGACAATGATTAAAATGGGCTTAGTTATTATTATTTTATTTCCATTATTTGACATGCCCAATGAAAATTTAACTTTTGAAATATTAAACTTTTTTGGAATTTATTTTGTTTTCCAAACGTTAGAAATAATAGGCTTAAAGCTCTTGTTAAAATAATTGATTTATTGTTAGTTTTTTTTATTTGAAATTACATTTTATGTATGTACATTTGCAACCATATTATTAGATAATAATTTAGCAAGAATGTCTAACAAATTTTTTCTCCGTTTTATTTATGTTTTTTGCTTTTTATTTTATAGCCTTTCCTATTCCAATAACACGTTAGAAAAGGATGAATCCGACGACTTTGATGTTAATTCAATGATAATGCATCATATAATGGATTCCCATGATTTCCATATTTTAGATTGGAATGGCCATGCTGTTTCTGTGCCATTACCAATTATTTTATGGACTGAAAATGGACTGGTAACCTTTATGTCTTCAGCATTTCACCATGATGACTCGGGCAGTGTAGTTGTTAAACGAAAGGGACTATCATTTGTGAAATATCATGAAAAGATTTACTATGCAGATTCTAATAAGGAAAACAAGCACATCGAATTAGACGCTTCAAATCACCCCACAAACCAAAAGCCTTTAGATTTATCAATAACTAAACTCGTTTTCTCTATGTTGCTCTCGATGTTTATTATTCTGATATTATTTAGACTGTCTGCTAGGTCTTATGCTAAATCTAAAAATGGAGAACCTGTTGGAATTGCCAAGTTTACAGAGCCTATAATTCTTTTTATTAAGGATGATGTGGCAACACCATTTCTTGGAGAAGAAAAAGCTGAAAAATATGTACCATTCCTTTTAACTTTATTTTTCTTTATTTGGATAAACAATATAATGGGGCTAATCCCAATTTTCCCCTTTAGCGCAAATTTAAGCGGGAATATTGCATTTACGGGAGTATTAGCAATAATAACTTTTGTGATTACAACAATAGTTGCAAACAAAGACTATTGGAAACATATTTTTTGGATGCCAGGCGTTCCTGTGCCTATGAAATTATTTTTAGCACCAATTGAATTTTTGGGAATTTTTATCAAACCAGTTTCTTTGATGATAAGATTATTTGCAAATATTTCAGGAGGTCATATTATTGTATTAAGTCTAATTTCTTTAATATTTATTTTTAAAAGTTTATGGCTAGCTCCTGCTTCCATTTTCTTTTCAGTTTTTATACTTATTATTGAAGTATTAGTAGTAGCCATTCAGGCTTATATATTTACTTTGTTGACTGCTTTATATATAGGCAGCGCAATGGAAGAACACGAACATTAATTAACTTTAAAATTTAAAACATGAATTTAGTATTATTTTTATTACAGGATGGAGTAGCTAATTATGGAGCATTTGCTGCTATTGGAGCTGGACTAGCTGCTATTGGAGCAGGAATTGGGATTGGCGGAATTGGTGGTTCAGCAATGGACGCAATGGCAAGACAGCCAGAAATGCAAGGAAAAATACTTGTTAATGCAATCATTCTTATTGCTTTTATTGAGGCAGTTGCATTATTTGGTATAGTTGTATCATTAATAAAGTAAGAAGGCGAATATAATATCGTCTAATTTTAATTATTTAAACTAATAACTATGGATTTAGTTACACCCGATATAGGGCTAATTGTATGGACAGGAATTTCCTTTGGCCTTCTATATTTAATTCTTAAAAAATTTGCTTGGGGCCCAATACTTGGAGCTGTTAATGAAAGAGAACAGTCAATTAAAGACGCTCTTGAGGCAGCAGACAAAGCAAAAGAAGAAATGGAAAGTCTAAAAGCTGATAATGAAAAGATTTTAAAAGAAGCAAGAGATGAAAAGGATGCTCTACTCAAAGAAGCAAGAGAAATTAAATCAAAATTAATTTCAGACGCTGAAGAAGAGGCTAAGTTAAAGTCAAAGAAAATGGTTGATGAAGCAAAAACTGCTATTCAGAATGAAAAAAATTCAGCAATGAATGAATTAAGAAATACAGTTGTTGATTTATCAGTTGGTATTGCAGAAAAAGTAATTTCTGAGGAATTAGGAGATAAGGATAAGCAATTAAAAATGATTGAGGATATGTTAGAAGATTCAAAATTAAAATAAATGAGGTCTAGAGCAGCTATAAGATATTCAAAGGCTATTTTTCAAATAGCAACTGAGTCAAAGAGTCTTTCTATGGTAAAGAAGGACATGGATGCAATAATCACTGCTCATAAATCTTCTAATGATTTTAAAAAGTTATTAAAAAACGCTCTTATAAGCTATGCTGATAAGAAAGAAATAATTGTAAACATATTATTAAATATGAATGATGACACTAGTAATTTAATAGATCTTTTAATTAAAAATAAAAGGCTGTCAATTATGAATGATGTGGCGGTTGGATTCAATGAAATTTATAATCAAAAAAATAATATAGCAAAAGCAACTATTGTTACAGCAATACCAATTTCAGAAGTGGTTAGATCACAGGTTTTAAATAAAATAAAAACACTAAGTGACAAATCTGTAGAGATTGAAAATATTATTGATAAAACCATTTTAGGAGGTTTTATTCTAAGATTTGAAAATACAGAATATAATGCAAGCTTTTCACAAAAGCTTAATAAATTAAAAAGTGAACTTATACAATAAAAACGAAATATAGAAAACATGGCAGAAGTAAATCCTGCTGAGATATCAGCAATTTTAAAAAATCAACTTTCTAAGCATGAAAGCTCTATATCTCTTGATGAGATAGGAAGTGTATTAAATGTGGGAGACGGTATAGCAAGAGTATATGGGTTATTTAATGCTCAATATGGAGAATTAGTTGAATTTTCCAATGGTACACAAGGGATAGTGTTAAACCTAGAAGAAGACAATGTTGGTGTTGTCTTGCTGGGTGTTTCTACAGAAATTAAGGAAGGTGATACCGTTAAGAGAACTTCAAGAATTGCATCAGTTAAAGTTGGAGAAGGTATTGTGGGCAGAGTAGTAGATACATTAGGAAATCCAATAGATGGAAAGGGAGATATAAAGGGAGAACTTTATGAAATGCCTTTAGAAAGAAAAGCCCCAGGGGTTATATATAGACAGCCCGTTAACGAACCATTACAGACTGGAATAAAATCTGTGGATGCAATGATCCCAATTGGAAGAGGTCAAAGAGAATTAGTAATTGGAGATAGACAAACAGGAAAAACAACGGTATGCATAGACACAATATTAAACCAAAAGGAATTTTTTGATGCTGGAGAACCTGTATATTGTATATACGTAGCCATTGGGCAAAAGGCTTCAACTGTTGCAGGTATTGCCAAAATTTTAGAAGATAAGGGAGCCTTAGCTTATACTACTATTGTTGCCGCAAATGCATCAGATCCTGCAGCTATGCAAGTATATGCTCCTTTTACTGGAGCTTCTATTGGAGAGTATTTTAGAGACACAGGAAGGCCTGCTCTTATTATATACGATGATTTATCTAAACAAGCAGTTGCTTATCGAGAAATTTCATTATTATTAAGAAGACCGCCTGGTAGAGAGGCTTATCCAGGAGATGTTTTTTATCTTCATTCAAGACTATTAGAACGAGCTGCCAAAGTGATTAATGATGATTCAATTGCAAAGAACATGAATGACCTACCTGGATCGCTACAACCTATAGTTAAAGGAGGAGGCTCCTTGACTGCTTTGCCAATTATTGAGACTCAAGCTGGAGATGTTTCCGCATACATACCTACAAATGTTATTTCAATTACTGATGGACAAATATTTTTAGAATCCGATCTATTTAATTCAGGAGTTAGACCTGCAATTAACGTTGGAATTTCTGTTTCTAGAGTGGGAGGTTCTGCACAAATAAAGTCTATGAAAAAAGTGGCAGGAACATTAAAATTAGACCAGGCTCAATTTCGTGAATTAGAAGCTTTTGCAAAATTTGGATCAGATCTTGATGCTGCCACGTTAGGGGTAATTGAAAAAGGAAGAAGAAATGTTGAAATTTTAAAACAAGCTCAAAATGATCCATTTAAAGTTGAGGATCAGGTAGCCATTATATATGCAGGGTCTAAAAATTTACTTAGAGATGTGCCTGTAGATAAGATAAAAGAATTTGAGACTGAATATATTGAATTGCTTAATAACAAGCATTCAAAAGTTTTAAGTGAAATCAAGCAAGGAAAATTAACAGATGATATTATCAGCACTCTAGAGAAAGTCTGTAGTGAGCTAACATCTAAATATTAATATACTATGGCTAACTTAAAAGAAATTAGAAATAGAATTTCTTCAGTTTCTTCTACTATGCAGATTACAAGTGCCATGAAAATGGTTTCAGCAGCTAAACTTAAAAAAGCTCAGGATGCTATTGTAGCCATGAGACCATACTCAAATAAGTTAACAGGGATATTAAAAGACTTGTCTTCTTCAATTGATTCAGATAATATTTTTATTCAAAATAGACCAACTAATAAAACCCTAATCGTATGCATTACTTCTAACAGAGGTCTCTGTGGAGGTTTTAATTCTAATATTATTAAAGAATGTATTGAGATAGCAAACGAGAAAAGTAGTCAAGAACTATCTTTCTTATGTATAGGGAAAAAAGGAAGTGATGTATTATCAAAAAAATATAATGTTGTTATAACTAATAATGAGATATATGATGATTTATCTTTTGATAATGTTAAAAAAATAGCAGACCTATTAATTGAAAAATTTGTTGAACAAGAATATGATAAAATACAAATAGTATATAATAGATTTAAAAATGCAGCTACTCAAATTGTCACAAAAGAACAATTTTTGCCTATTTCACCAGATGAGAGTCAGGAAGAGAATAATCAGGATTATATTTTTGAACCATCAAAAACAGAGATTGTAAATGAGCTAATTCCTAAATCTCTTAGAACACAGTTATTCAAATCACTACGCGATTCTTATGCTAGTGAACATGGCGCGCGTATGACAGCAATGCATAAGGCAACGGACAATGCAACGGAACTAAGAGATCAACTAAAACTGACATATAATAAAGCAAGGCAAGCAGCTATTACAAATGAGATTTTAGAAATTGTTGGCGGGGCTGAAGCTCTCAATAATTAAAACATCTACTACAGGCTTTTGCATTCCTATAATTATTAGTTTAATTTTAGATTATAAAGAAACATAATTTGAAAAAATTAGTTCAACTTTTTAAGCAAACATTCATATATGGCTTAGCAACAGTATTCCCTAGAATAATAAGTGTTTTATTGGTTAGGGTACATACAGATAAGGCTGTATTAGAAAATGTGTCAGACTATGGAAACTTGTCTTTAATATTTTCATATGTAATTCTCTTTAATGTCATTTTGTCGTATGGTTTAGAAACAAGTTTTTTTAGATTTTTTAATAATGATTCTAATAAAGAAGATGTATTAAGCACTTCGTCTATATCAATTATTTTTACATCATTTCTATTTTTCTCTATTACATCAATTTTTAAGTTTGAAATATCTGAGTTTACAGGGATAGAGGCTCAATACTTAACTCTAGTTTTATGGATATTAGTTTTAGACGCTTTAGTTGTTATCCCATTTGCATATTTAAGGGCAAAAGGGAATGCTATAAAATATTCTATTATAAAAATAGTTAATGTATTAGTATATTTTTCTTTAAATATTTTTCTACTAATTTTTCTTAAACAACTGGCAATAAACAATAGCCTGCTAGATCAAATATATGTTCCAAACTATGAAATTAGCTACATATTCATTGCCAATTTAATTGCAAGTGCTACAACCTTATTTTTATTAATTCCATTTTACTTTAAGATTAATTATAAACTAAATATTGATTTATTAAAGAAAATGTTGACCTATGCTTTTCCAATTCTTATTTCTGGCCTTGCTTATTCAATTAATGAGACTTTTGATAAAATTCTATTAGATTTTATTTTGCCAGAATCTATAGCTAAAAATCAGATAGGAATGTACGCCGCTTGCTATAAGCTAGCATTATTTATGACCTTGTTTTCAACAGCATATAAACTAGGGATTGAGCCATTTTTCTTTAAAGAAGCTCAAGAAAAATCACCTCAAAAAACATATGCTTTAATATTAGAAGTTTTCGTTATTTTAGGATGCTCTTTGTTTTTAACTGTTATTGTCTTCGCAGATTTATTGAAGATAGTTTTTATAGGAGATCCAGAATATTGGCAAGCAATGAAAATAGTTCCCATTATTTTATTAGCAAATTTTTGCCTAGGAATTTATCAGAACCTATCGGTATGGTATAAGATAACCGATAAAACTAAATTTGGGGCTTATATTTCAGTTTGTGGAGCAATAATTACGCTGTTTTTGAATATTCTTTTAATACCAAGCTATGGCTATGTAGGCTCAGCAGTTGCTACTCTTTCCGCGTATTTATCTATGGCAATTATTTCATATTTTCTTGGCAAGAGGCATTATCCTATCCCTTATAAAACAAGTAAATTAAGTTTTTATATTATTTTTGTAGTAATCCTATCTATTACATCTTTCTATTTTTTTAGAGGCAATATTTATATTGGCATAGCTTGTTTATTGTTATTTAATATGACAATTTTAGTAGTTGAAAAATCAAGTATTCGTTTATTAATTAAAGGATTTAATGAAAATTAAAATTATAAATAAATCACCTCACAGTTTACCTAAATATGAAACAGAGAATTCTGCTGGAATGGATATTAAGGCCTTTATTGACAAGAGCATTATTTTAAAACCTATGGAACGAATTGTTGTGGGAACAGGCCTATATTTATCTTTACCTATGGGTTTTGAGGCTCAAGTTAGACCTAGAAGTGGGTTAGCAATAAAAAATGGGATTACAGTATTGAATTCGCCAGGGACAATTGACGCTGATTATAGAGGCGAGGTAGGAGTCATTTTAGTTAATTTATCAAAAGATATTTTTACAATAAATGATGGTGATAGAATTGCTCAACTAATTATTGCTGAGCACTCATCTATTAAATGGGAAGAGGTTAAAAAATTAAATAAATCAAATCGTGGATCATCCGGGTTTGGCAGTACAGGAATATAGACACTAATGATTAAATGAAAAGATCAAAATATTTAATACTGATAATACTTCTAGGGTTTAGCTCATGTGCTTTGAAAAAGGAATATGTAATTGGGGATAATAAGCGACTAACCGCTAAAAAAATTGTAAAAATTATTAACGAGAATGAACATGATATTAAAACATTTCAGGCACGAGCTAGAATAGATTATTTTAGAAAAAATAAAGTTAAAACAAACACTGCAACAATTAGAATATTGTCAGGAGAAAAAATTTGGATTAGCGCACCTCTTGGCGCGATTAGGCTTCTAATAACCAATGATTCAATTAAGTACTACAACAAGCTTGAGAGAAATTATATAAAAACAAGTTTTGCATATATAGAAAATATTATTGGTTTAAACATTACTTATGAAATGTTAGAAAAACTGCTTTTTGGCCAGCCAGTGCTAGCATTAAATCCAAAAGATTTTGCGAAGAAATTAAACATGGAAAACAGCCAATATGAAGATAAATTACGTTCATATATTTTTAAAAAATTAATTGATTATGAGGGAACTCAATTACAAGGGTTATTTTATGTTAATCCATATAATTTCAAATTAAATAGTCAAAAATTCTTCGATTATAATGATAAAACAACCAGCTCTATTGGCGCAGTTTCTAATGACATTCAAAAAACATTTAGTATAAATTACAAGGCCTACAATAGCATAAACAAACATATATACCCTAGAAAAATTTTATTTTTAGACTGGGACAATAAATCAATTAATATTGATATGAAGTCTGTGATTATTGATAAAAAATTAAATATACCATTTAGAATCCCTAAGGGATATAGCCAGGTAATTGTTGATTAATATGATGAGATATTTTCTAGCCTTACTGTTTTGCCTTTCTTTCTTTTCCAATCAAGCATTATTCTCCCAGACTAAATCTGATCTAGAACAAAAAAAACAGCAGTTAGCTGCTGATATAAAAAATATAGAGCTATTAATTGATAAATCTATAAATAAGAAAAGAGAGTTACTTACTAATGTAGAGAATCTAAGATTTAAAATTAAACTTCAACAAGATTTAATCATAAATATTAATAATCAATTAAATTTAATTGTAGAAGAAATTAAGACAAACAACATTGAATTAAACACCCTTTTAAGTAAACAAAAAAAAATCAAGAAAGATTATGCAGCAATGGTGCTTAAGTCTTATAAACATAAGTCAAATATTAATAAAATTATGTTTGTTTTTTCAGCAAATAATTTTACGCAGGCATATAAGAGACTCCAATATTATAAGCAATATATAAAATATAAGGACAGGCAAATTAAAGAGATAAAACTTACTACTAAGTTAATTGATGAAGTTTTAGGAAGCCTAGAATTGCAAAAGGAAGCAAAGCAATTGTTAGTTATAGAAAATCAAAAAATAAAAACCACATTGGACAATGAAAATTTAATGCAAGAAAATATTATTAAGGAGATAAAGAAGGATGAAAAAAGATATAGTAATCAAATTAAGGTTAAACAAAAACAAACTCTAGAAATTGATAATAAAATAGAAAAAATAATTGCTGAGGCCACTGCAAAGGCTAATAATAAATTGCCAGAGTTTAAATTAACTGAAGAGGCCAAATTGATTTCAAAAAAGTTTAATGAAAATAAAGGTAAGTTACCCTGGCCAGTTGAAAAAGGATTAGTAATCTTGAGATATGGCCGCCAACCACACCCAATAGTTAAGACTACTACTATACAAAGTAATGGTGTGAGAATTTTAACTAGCGAAAATCAAGAGGTAAGATCGATTTTTGATGGAATGGTATATTCAATAATAGTTTCTAAAAATGGAAGTCATGCAGTTTTAATTCAACATGGGAATTTTTTCAGTGTTTATAAAAACCTTTCAGAAATCTTTGTAAAAAAAGGAGATATTTTATTTACTAAGCAAGCAATAGGTAAATTGATGAAAAACAAGTCTTCAGGACAGACTATATTGAATTTTAGTATTTTTAATAATGGGTCCACTGAAAACCCATCATCATGGATTTATAAACTTTAATATTTAGCTGAAAAGCGCCATTAATTCACTAGCGTCTTTCGCCTTCATTTTTCCTGCCAGAACTAAGCTCAGCTGTCTTCTTCTTAGGGCTCCATCATAACGTTTTTGCTCTTCTTCTGACTCAGGCTTTATCTTATCTACAGGAATTGGTTTGCCATTTATGTCAACTGCAACAAATGTATATATAGCTTCATTTGCCTTAATTTGCTCACCTTCAGGGCTATCAATCCAAACATCAATATATACTTCCATTGACGAGTTAAATACTCTAGAAACTTTTGCTTGAATTGTAACTGTGCTACCTAATGTTATAGCTCGGTCAAATGAAACATGATTTACCGAGCTAGTTACAACAATTTGTTTAGAATGCCTGCTTGCAGAAATACTAGCAGCTCTATCCATTCTTGCTAGTAGTTCACCTCCAAATAAATTGTTTAACTGATTAGTTTCTCCAGGCAGTACTGAATTAGTCATTATTGTTAAGGATGCTTTAGGAGATTTTATATTCATTATATTATTTTGAGAAAAAGCTGATTTTTAATCAACGTTTTTATATAGCAGCCATGCATTAATGTTATGCTCACTCCTAATTCTGCTTAATGCATTATAGGCCTCTGTTCTTGTATCATAACTTCCATAGGAAACTTGATAAAGACCATAATTATTTTCCCCAATTTTTCTAGCATCCAAGTATCCAATTGACTTTAGTTGTTCTAATTTTGTATAGCTGTTTTCTTTAACCCTAAATGATCCTGCAACAATATGAAAATCACCGTATTGTTTCTTTAGCCTTAATTTTATAGCAGGAAGTGGATTATCAATAATAAATGTTGCTTTTTGAATTTTATTTTCAATTTCTTTTTCAGCTGTTTTATATGATATCATGTTAGCTTGATTTATTTCATCCAAATAATTATTGGTAATAAAAGATCCAACAAACAAGGCAATCACTAGAATAGCTGCATATTTTACATAGGAATTAACACTGTAATTTTTATTAGAGCCCCTGCTTTTTATCTTACTTGTTGAAAATTTAGCAAGGCCAAATGAACTACTTAAAAAGTTTACTTTATTATAAGGACTAAAAATATAATTATTATCTTTTAATGATAACGAGCCAATATTTTTAAACTTTAATTCTTTTTCTTGATTTAGCGCTTTTTTATAAGCAATTATTTTTTTACTAATTTTTTCTATTGCTTTTTTATGTGAAATATTTTCACATATAGCAATATGATTTGCAAGGAGACCGTCATTTTCCTTAATGCCTGCATTAAAAGAAATAATTTTTGATGGAGGGTGAATTATATTATTTGATTCATCAATATTAGAAGGAGTGTGTCTAGCAACAAAAGCTCCTAGATTTGGAAGGATAACACATTCATGTCTGTATAGTAAATCCTTAATATATTTGTCAAACTTCATGGAAAAAATTTATATTTCAATATATAAATAATTAAATATTTAATCAAACAAATATTTAATTATATCCAAGTTTTTTTCGAACTCTATCCAAAACCATTCCTGCAGTTTCGCTTGCCCTATTTGCACCCTCTTTTAATATTTTATCAAGCACGTCAAGATTATTTAGGTAGTGATCAAACTCCTGTCTTTCTTTAGAATATTTTTCTAGTATTAATTCAAAGAATTCTTGTTTTGCATGTCCATACCCATACCCTCCTTTTTCATAATTAGCTTTTAGGTTTTTTATTTGATCATTAGAGGCAACTAATTTGTAAAGATTAAATAGATTGCATTTTTTCCAATCTTTAGGATCATCAATTGATGTACTATCAGTTTTTATTGACTGAATTTGTTTTTTTAATTTTTTCTCATCTAGAAATATATCTATTATATTATTCTTGCTTTTACTCATTTTTTGACCATCTATTCCCGGTATTGTCATATTTTCTGAATTGAGTTCTGCTTCAGGAATTATAAATGTTTCTCCGTTGACATTATGAAATCTATTTGCAACATTTCTTGTCATTTCTAGATGTTGAAGCTGGTCTTTACCGACAGGCACAAGATTAGCATCATATAAAAGTATGTCTGCAGCCATTAGCATAGGATAGTTAAATAGGCCTGAATTAACATCTTTTAATCTGTCTTGTTTGTCTTTAAAACTATGGGCAAGAGTTAATCTTGAATAGGGGAAATAGCAACTAAGATACCATGCCAGTTCAGTAACTTGGGGAATATCACTTTGTTTATAAAAAACACTTTTAGTATAGTCTAAACCAAAGGCAAGCCATGCTGCCGCTGTAGAATATGTGTTTTGTTTGAGAATTTCAGGGCTTTTAATTTGAGTAATGGAATGTAAATCAGCAATAAATAAATAGGATTCATGATTTTTTTTCTTAGACATATTAATTGCAGGAATAATAGCGCCCAATATGTTACCAAGGTGGGGAGTTCCAGTACTTTGAATTCCAGTTAAAATTCTTTGCTTGTTTTTATCCATTATGACAAAGTTAAACCTTTTATTAAAATAATTTAGTTAGTTTTGAAAGTAGTGAAATATTTAAAGTATTTTTTCTGGGGAGTTTACAATATATGGTTTTATATATTGGTCACGCTTTTGACAATTTTTGTGATGTGCCCTGCATTTGTTATTGTCGTCATAAATAAGAATTGGTATAAGTCTTTTTATTTATTTGGAGTGGTTTGGTCCAAGCTTATTTTATTTTTTATGGGATTTTATATAAAGCTTGATAAGCCTTTGAATTTAGATATAACTCAGCCATATGTTTTTGTTGGCAATCATGTTTCCATGATTGATGTAATGGTAATGGTGTCAGTGGCTAAAAGACATGCAATGGTGTTTGTTGGGAAAAAAGAGTTAGATCAAATTCCAATTTTTGGATATATATATCGAAAAACTATGATATTAGTTGATAGGAGTAGTCCAGAAAGCAGGAAAGCAGTTTTTAATAGTACTAAAGAGAAAATTAGTAAAGGACGAAATGTTTGTTTATTCCCTGAAGGGACTGTTCCTCCTACTGAAATGGAGCTTGGCAAATTTAAACAAGGAGCATTTAGTATAGCCATTGAGCATCAAATTCCAATAGTTGTGTGTACTTTTTTAGATAATAAAAAAAGATTTCCTTGGAGTTTTGGAGGTCTTTTAGCTGCCTCAAAAGGGATACCAGGGGAATTAAGAGTTGTAACTCATGAACCTATTTCAACTATTGGTTTGACAATGAATGACATGAAAAACTTAAGTGATAAGGTTAGAAAAATTATGTTAGAAGATTTAAGAAGAGGCTAGTCTATTAACTCTTTAATTTGGTTTTCTATTTTTTCCATCAATTCAGGATTGTCAGTCAGCAATGTTTTTACTGCATCTCTTCCTTGACCTAACTTTGTCCCCTCATAACTAAACCATGATCCGCTTTTGCTTATTATCTCTGCGTTTACGGCTAGATCTATAATCTCACCAACTTTTGATATGCCCTTGCCATACATTATGTCAAATTCTGCTAATTTAAATGGAGGTGCAACTTTGTTTTTAACAATTTTTACACGGGTTCGATTACCAATTACACCACCATCACTATTTTTAATCTGAGTTGATCGTCTAATGTCTATTCTTACGGATGCATAAAATTTCAGAGCATTTCCACCTGTTGTTGTTTCAGGGTTACCAAACATAATACCAATTTTTTCTCGTAGTTGATTGATAAAAAACACAGTACAATTTGTTTTACTAACTATTCCAGTTAATTTTCTTAGTGCTTGTGACATTAATCTTGCATGTAGACCCATTTTTGAGTCACCCATTTCTCCTTCAATTTCACTTTTAGGAGTAAGTGCAGCAACAGAATCAATAATTACCATATCAATTGCTCCAGATCTAATCAGGTTCTCAGTAATTTCTAGAGCTTGCTCACCATGGTCTGGTTGAGAAATTATAAGATTTTCAATATCTACACCAAGATTTTCTGCATAAAATCTATCAAATGCATGTTCAGCATCAATAAAGGCAGCAATGCCACCTTTTTTTTGACATTCTGCGATGGCATGTAATGTTAGCGTTGTCTTTCCTGATGATTCTGGCCCATATACCTCAATCACCCTGCCCTTTGGGTATCCTCCAACGCCTAATGCAATATCTAATCCAAAAGATCCAGATGATGTGGCTTCAACGGTTGTATCTGCTGAGTCACCCATTTTCATTACCGTTCCCTTACCGAATGTTTTATCTAGTTTTTCTAATGTTAGCTTAAGCGCCTTTAATTTATTTTCTTTTTCTGATCCCATTTTTTATTAGTTAATAAATGCTAATTTAGAATAACTTTTTTCAGAATACAATTTTACAGTTAGTTGTTTATTCACTTTTTTCTATAAGATAATAAATATTACTTTTGTACTTAACTAATTTTATAAATAAGTATAGCATGCAACTGTACAATAAACTTAGCTCTGAAGAGCGATCAAAACTTTTAGATGCTTCAAATAAAAAAAGGACTACACTTTCATTCTATCAATACGCAAAAATTCATGATCCAAAACAATTTAGAGATCAGCTATTTATCGCATGGAATAATCTAGACGCTCTAGGTCGTATTTATGTTGCAAAAGAGGGGATAAATGCACAGCTTTCACTGCCTAGCATGAACTTTATTCAATTTCAAGATCATCTTAATTCTATAAGTTTTTTAAAAGATATTAGATTAAATGTTGCTGTAGAACAGGATAATAAATCTTTTTTAAAATTAACAATTAAAGTAAGAGATAAAATTCTTGCAGACGGACTGAATGATGACTTATTTGATGTTACAAAAAAAGGAGTTCATTTAAACGCAAAGGAATTTAATGATTTAATGCAAAAGGATAAGTCAATTGTTGTTGATATGCGCAATCATTATGAAAGTGAAATAGGGCATTTTAAGAATGCAGTTTTACCAGATGTAGATACTTTTAGAGATTCTTTAGATATTATTGAAAAAGATTTGGGCAAATACAAGGAAGACAAACATATAATGATGTATTGTACAGGAGGAATAAGATGCGAAAAAGCAAGTGCGTATTTTAAGCATAAGGGATTTAAAAATGTATATCAACTTGAAGGAGGAATTATTGAATATATCCGTCAAGTTAAAGAGGAGAATTTACAAAATAATTTTATTGGTAAAAATTTTGTTTTTGATAATAGAAGGGTTGAAAAAATAAGCAATGAAGTAATTGCAAGCTGCCACCAATGTGGCGAACCATTTGATGTGCACACAAACTGCGCAAATGATGCCTGCCATTTACTGTTTATTCAATGTAAAAAATGTCAAAAAAAAATGGAGAACTGCTGTTCTTATAAGTGCTTAGAAATAAAACAAATGCCATATAAGCTTCAAAAAAAATTAAGAAAAGGTCAAAAAAATAGCAATGATATATTCAAAAAGGGAAGGACTAAAAATATCACAATATTAAAACAATAAAAATGTATACATGTATAATAGATTGTTTATAATAGCTGTAATATTAATTTGCTTCTCATGTAAAGAAGAAGTTTTTTTTAATCAATATAATGCTTTGCCAATGGAGTGGCATAAGGATAGTGTAGTAAAATTTAATTTTCAAATAAAGAATTCTTCTTTGCGTTATAATACATATATAAATTTAAGAATAGATGAAGAATACTTGTTTAACAACATATTCCTTATAGTTGCTTTAGATAACTCTAGAGATTCAGCAATAATTGATACTTTAGAATATCAGATGGCTACAAATCGAGGTGATTTAATTGGAAGAAAATTTATAAATATTGTAGAAAATAAATTAGCTCATAAAGAAAGTATTTCCTTTTATGAAGACAGAGAATACGAGATTAGTATTAGGCATGCAATGAGGTCAATAAATAGGCCAGAAGGTGTTGAATCCCTGAAAGGAATTTTAGATGTAGGATATAGTGTTGAAGAAATTAAGAATAAATAGTATACTTATTATATGTCAAATAAAATTTTAAATAAAAGAAAATCAAAGTATAGGTCTTACATATTAATTATGTGGACTGCCTTTATATTAATCATTTCTGGAATTACTTCAATATTTTATTATGCATCAATAGGAGGTCTAGGGGAAATGCCAGATCTTAAAGTTTTAGAAAACCCAAAAACAAATCTTGCAAGTGAAATCTTTTCTTCTGACAATAAAACGTTAGGTAAATATTATTTTAACGACAACAGAACTCCTGTTACATTTGAGGAATTGCCAAGCCATCTTATAGAAGCATTACTTGCAATTGAAGATATTCGTTTTTACAATCATTCAGGGGTTGACTTTATATCTACTTTTAGAGCAATATTAAAATTTGGGAGAGATGGCGGAGGCAGTACAATATCACAACAGTTAGCAAAGCAATTATTTCATGGAGAAGGATCCAAAAACACCCTTGCTAGAATAACTCAGAAATTCAAAGAGTATATCATTGCTATTCGTCTTGAAAAACAATACACAAAAAATGAAATAATTGCCCAATATTTAAACATATATGATTTTGGAAATAATGCTGATGGTATTAGAAGTGCAGCGAGAATATATTTTGCAAAAGAACCAATTGATTTAAATATCAATGAATCGGCAATTCTTGTAGGAATGCTAAAAAATTCTTCCCTTTATAATCCTAGACCACACAGAAATCCTGTAGGAGTAAAAAACAGAAGAAATGTAGTATTAAATCAAATGTTTAAATATGGATATATAAAGGAAAAAATCAAAGACTCAATTAAAGAAGAACCTCTTTCATTAAAGTATACTCCAGAATCACATAGGGAAGGGTTGGCAACATATTTTAGGGAATATTTAAGAGCATATATGAAAGATTGGATTAATAATAATGAGAACAGAAAACCTGATGGATCAAAATATAATTTAAATACAGACGGACTTAAAATCTATACTACCATTAATTATAGCATGCAGGAATATGCAGAAAATGCAGTAGCAGAACATATGCCAAGATTGCAAGAGGAATTTTTTAAACAAAATGAAGTTGTAGATGACTCAATAGCTCCTTTTAGAGAATTAACCAGTGGAGCAGTAGATACCTTATTGAGAATTTCTATGAAAAGGTCTGAAAGGTGGAGAAAAATGAGATATGATATGAAAAAAAATCCTGAAGAAATTGAAGCCTCATTTTTTGAACCAACAAAGATGACAGTATTTTCTTGGGAGGGAGATGTTGATACAATAATGCAACCAATTGACTCAATGAAATATTATAAATCCTTTTTAAGACCAGGAATGATGTCAATGGATCCTTCAAATGGATTTATAAAAGCTTGGGTTGGGGGAATGAATTATAAACATTTTCAATATGATATGGCAAAAAAAGGCAAAAGACAAACAGGATCAACATTTAAGCCTTTTGTATATGCAGCAGCAATTGATCAGCTTCATCTTTCACCCTGCGATACATTCCCAGACAGCCAATTTTGTATAGAAAAAAATAAGTTTGGAAATATGGAACAATGGTGTCCTAAAAATTCAGGAGACAAATATGGGAGAACAAGAACATTAAAAAATGCATTAGCAAATTCTATTAACACCATTACAGCTAGATTAATGGACAGAATTGGTCCTAGGCCTGTAGTTAAACTTGCAAAAAACATGGGAATAGAGCAGCGTATTCCTGCTGTACCTTCAATAGCTTTAGGCACTCCAGATTTAAGTGTATACGAAATGGTTGCAGCATATTCTACATTTGCAAATAAGGGGGTGTACACGAAGCCTGTATTTGTAGAAAAAATTGAAGATAAAAATGGCACAGTTTTATATGAACATAAGCCAGAGACAAGAGATGTTTTAAGTGAAGAAGCAGCATATGTTACTGTTAATTTGTTAGAGGGTGTAACTCGTGCAGGCTCAGGAACAAGATTAAGAACAGTTGGAGCAGATGAAAATAATTTAGCTTATAAAAATGTAGTAACAGGGTATCCCTATGAATTTAAAAATCCAATAGCAGGAAAAACTGGAACAACTCAAAATCAAAGTGATGGCTGGTTTATTGGGATGGTCCCTAATTTAGTTACAGGAGTATGGGTTGGAGCTGAAGATAGATCCATACATTTTGAAGAAATAGCTTATGGCCAAGGAGCAACTATGGCCTTGCCTATATGGGGATTATATATGAGAAGCTGTTATCAAGACTCTATATTAAATGTATCTCAAGAGCCGTTTGAAAAGCCAAAAAGGATGACAATAGAATTAGAGTGTAATAAATTCATAATAGATTCATTAGGATCAGGGAAAAATACTGATCAGGAAATTTTAGAAATAGATTTTTAGATAATCTAATTTAAAAATTCATTTGTTTTTTAATCTCTACAAAAGCATCTATACTTTTTGGATTTCGCATTGCTCCTGGAGTCGCAATTTTTTTTAATGGCAGTCCTAAAAATAATTTTTTTATAGGAATCTCCATTTTTTTTCCACTAATTGTATATGGAACTTCTTTTACAGATATTATGTGGTTTGGGATATGTCTAGGAGAACATTTTTCCTTAAGGTGTTTGATTATTTGGGCTTTTATATTATCGTCTAGTTTTGAAGAAACAACAACAAATAACAAAAGCTGATTAGATTCTTCTTTTACATTTGGACACTCAATAATTAAGGAATCTTTTATGATATTTAATTTATCTAATGCCATATATATTTCAGCAGTTCCAATTCTAATCCCATTACGATTTAATGTAGCATCAGATCTTCCTTGCATTAATATTCCACAATTAGGATCAATGTTTATCCAATCACCATGAGTCCACACATTTGAATTATTTGCAAAATATGAGTCGTGGTAACGATTAAAATTCTTGTCATTCCAAAAATAGATTGGCATAGATGGCATAGGCTTAGTTATTACTAATTCGCCGGTTTTATTTTCTATAGAAATTTGATTTGTGTCCCATGACTCTATTGAAGCCCCTAGCATTTTACATTGTAAATAACCAGCATAAATAGGAAGCATAGGACTTCCTCCAATAAATGCAGAACATACATCTGTACCTCCGCTAAGTGAAATGATTTGAGAATTAGGCAATTTTTCTTGAAGCCATAAAAAAGCATCTGATGATAATGGAGAGCCTGTAGAACCAATAGTTTTTACATTCGTTAATTGAGATTCATTAACATCATTAATATTTTGCTTCATACTTTCAATATAAAGTGGAGCACCATTGCCAAAATGATTAATTTTTGCTTCACTGGCGAACCGCCATTGTACTCCAAGGTCAGGATAATTAGCAGACCCATCGTAAAGACATAAAATATTTCCACAAAGTAAAGATCCTAATGCGTAGTTCCACATCATCCATCCGGACGTGGTATTCCAAAAGAACCTTTCACCAAGGCATAAGTTTTGATGAAGCGCTAATGATTTGTATTGCTCTACAAGAATTCCTCCAGTACTATGTGTTATCGCCTTAGGCTTCCCTGTGGTGCCAGATGAAAATAATACCCAAATAGGGTGATTAAATGGAACAATTAATGGATCTAAATCTATAAAATTTTTAACATCAAAGTTCCATTTCTCAAAATTATTTGAGAAAATAATACTAGAATTAAGACTAGGCAGTCTGTCTTCTAGTGCTTTTATTTTATCTGTTTGATTAAATTCTTTTCCATTATATGTATACCGGTTATGTGCAATTAGAACTTTAGGGGTTAATTGGTCAAATCTATCTACTATACTATCAATTCCAAAGTCAGGAGAACAACATGACCATATTGCCCCTAATGAATTGCTAGCAAGAAAAGCTGCAATTGTGTCAGGATGATTAAGTAAATATCCAACGACTACATCTCCTTTAGTTACACCGCCCAGAATAAGCTTTTGTTTAATTGCTAATGCTCTGTCTAGAAGTGAATTCCATGTAATTGTAATTTGTTTATTTAATTCATTTTTATATATAATTGCAGAGCCATCTTGTGTAGCATGTTTTATGAGGTGAGCACTATAGCTTAAGGTACTATTTTTAAACCACTGAGTTTTATAAAATGGAGTTTTAACATCACAAATTTTAAGGGGTTTAGAAACAAAATCAATATTAAAAAATAANCTTATTGAATGCCAAAAATCATCTAAATTTTCAATTGACCACTTATGAAGTGATTTGTAGTTTTTTAGCTCCAGCTCATGCTTTTTATTTACATAAGTCAAAAAACGAAACATATTAGAATCTTTATAATTTTTAGATTCCCAGATTTTTGTCATCACTAAGATTTATATTAGATAAAACAAAATTAAGTATTATTTATTGGTAATTAATATTATTTAAGCTAGGGGATAGCCTGAATTAATTTTTTGGTATATTTTTTTTCAGGTTTTACAAATATTTTATCGGGATCCCCTGACTCCTCTATGAGGCCTTTGTTCATAACGATAATATTATCACACATATGCTTGACTACTGACAAGTCATGAGATATAAATATATAAGTAAAATTATATTTGGTTTTTAATTTATTTAAAAGATTAAGAACTTGAGCTTGAACTGAAACATCTAATGCTGAAACAGCTTCATCGCATATTATTATTTTAGGATTTAAGCTTATTGCCCTAGCAATTCCTATCCTTTGCCTTTGTCCTCCTGAAAGCTCGTGCGGATATCTCCTAAGAAATTCAGAAGTTAGCCCAACATCTTCTAATAATTCAACAGCTCTATTTATTAAATCTTTTTTATTGGTTAATATTTTATAATATTTTATTGGCTCAATAATAGTGTCGCAAACATTTATTTTAGGATTTAAAGATGAGTATGGGTCTTGAAAAATTAATTGGATATCTCTTCTAAATTTTTTAAACTCATTAGAAGATAATTTGGTTAATTCAGTCCCTTTATATACGATAGACCCTGATTCAGATTTTTCAATCTGCAATATTGTTTTTGCCAATGTAGTTTTCCCACAACCAGACTCTCCAACTAATCCTAACGTTTCGCCTTCATATAATTCCAAATTTATTTTTTGTAATGCCTTGAATTGATCTTCTTTACTAAATATTCCTAATTTTGAAATATAGCTTTTATTAATATTTACTATTGTTAATATAGGAGGTTTTGAATAAATTTTTTCACGTCCCTTTTTTCTATTTTTAGCTGTAACGATTTTAGCTGCAAATGTATTATTATGCATTTTTTCAATTGTAGGGAGTTCTTCTAGTCTAATTTTTTTTGATGGTCTAACTGAGAATAACGCTTTTGTATATGGATCCTTAGCTTTTTCAAATAAATTATTTGCAGCACCTTCTTCAACAATACTACCTTCTTTGATTATAATTATTTTATCAGCTAATTTTCTAACTAGAGCTAAATCATGTGATATAAAAAGAACACTTAAATTTTCACTTTTTTGTAAATCTTTTATGAGCTGAATAATCTCTTTTTGAACAGTTACGTCTAGAGCAGTAGTAGGTTCATCTGCAATTAGCAATGAAGGATTACATAAAAGAGACATTGCAATCATAACTCTTTGTTTTTGTCCTCCAGATATTTCATGAGGATATTTTTTCAATAAATTTTTTATATCATCTAGTCTTACCTTTTTAATTAATAGATTAATTTTTTTTATTATTTCATCATCATTTAAATCTAGGTGTCTTTTGCAAATTTCAATTAATTGCCCTCCAATATTCATAGTTGGATTTAGAGCACTCATTGGCTCTTGAAATATCATTGAAATATCATTGCCTCTTATTTTTTGAAGTTCATTTAAGCTTAATTCTAATATGTTTTTATTGTTAAATAGAATTTCCCCAGAAGAATTATATGTTTTATTGTTAAGAAGATTTAAAATAGAAAGAGCCGTAAGTGATTTTCCACTACCAGATTCTCCAACCAGCCCAACAATTTGATTTTTTGAAATTTGAAATGAAATATTATTTAATAGGGCACTGCTTTTTAAAGAATTTGTTAAACAAACCTCTAGTTTTTTTACAGTAAGTAAATTGTTGTTTTTCAAATTTAATTTAACATTTTATATGTCTCAGCTATGTAGTTATAAAAATCTCCATCAAATTCTTCCCCTTCTCCTCTAGTAACATGATCTCCAAGCCTTACAATTATCATATCATCTTCAGGAACTACAATTACAAACTGACCCCGATGTCCACGCATTGAGTATACTTTTTTATTTTCAAATTCATATAACCACCACCCATATCCATAGTATGGGCTTTTCTCAAAAACTGGACTAATTGCTTTTTGAATAAATAATGAATCTAATAGTACTTGGTCATCCCATTTCCCATGATTTTTATATAATTTCCCAAACCTTGCAAAATCCTTAGCATTGCTAGCAAAACAACAATATACTTTTTCCATTCCGCTTTCTTCGCTATCTAATTGCCATAATGCTTGACTCTGGAATCCCATAGGAACGGTAAAATTATTTCTTGCATAATCAGAAATATTACTATTTGTTGCTTTTTCAATAATCATACCTAGCAACTGTGTATCACCACTAGAGTATCTAAATTTCTCCCCAGGTGTTTTTATTATGTCTTGATTTAATATTAATGCTCTTAGGTCATCTGAAAAATAGCTTTCAGTAGTAATATTAATTATGCTATAATATTTCTCGTTCCATTTCATTCCAGAAGACATTGAGGCTAAATTCCCTACAGTTAATGATGCTCCAAAACCAGTTTTATATTCTTCAAAAAAATCACTAACAGGCTGATCAAGACCTTTAATCTCCCCATCCATTATTGCCTTTCCAAGCAGTGTAACCACAATACTTTTTGCCATAGAAAAGGAATTGGATTTTGAGTTTTCATTATAACCATCAAAGTATTTCTCATAAATTATACTGTCATTTTTAATTACTAAAAAAGCTTTTGTTTCTCTTTCTTGATTAATTGAATTTAGCTTTGCAGTCGCTTTAATCTTATTATAATCTTTATGTATTGCCCATGGTTGAGCTACAGCAGACGGTTCAATAGCCCTGTTGTCAAAATATTCGTAATCGGATAAAAAAGCTGTCGTATTCCCAGTAAGATATGTTACCCTTATGCCTTTTAATACATAATCTATGTCAAAGACGTAGATAAGCGCTATTATTATAGAAAAAATTATTAAAGTCCACTTTAGAATTTTCTGCATGATTATTGATGTGTTTATTTATTAGTAATTTTGTCGTGCAATTTAGTTAAAATTAATTTGAAAAAATTTAATAATAATAAAACCTCATTAAGCTCTAGAATATTTTATTACATGATATTACTGGTTGTTGTTGCATCAATTTTAATTACTGCGGTAACAATTATAGTCTTTAACAATCAGTCTAGAGATTATCATGAAGAAAGATTAGAAAGAAAGGAGGGTCATTTGATTGTAAATCTTAATTATTTTATTGAAGAAGCAATGATTGACAGTTTAATAAATATTCCTCAAGATAAAATCAATGAGATTGCTGATATTCATGAAATACCTTTTGAGATTTATAGCCTACAAGGACAGTTATTAAAGACTTCAATAGATTTTAAATTATCAAACGAGGACATCATTCTATCTCCTGAAATTCTATTGTTCTTCAAACAAGAAAATAACACAAGATATGTGGAAAATAATGAACAATCTAAATATAGCAAATCATCATACAATTTAATTTATAACAATAATAATCCAATAGGGATTATACATATGCCTTACTATATGGATGATTCTTTAAGTAATAATGAATTACGATCTTTTTTAAAGAATTTAGGGCTAGTACAAATAGGCATGGTTTTAATTGCTTTTATTTTTGCATATTTTCTTTCAAATTATATTACTAAATCTCTAACTAGAATAAGTCAAAAAATTAAAACAACTAAGCTTAATAAGGAAAATGCAAAAATAGATATTGAAAAAACTCCTATGGAAGTTTCAATATTAATAGACTCCTATAATACAATGATTGATGATCTGGAGAACAGCGCAGTTAAATTAGCTAAGATTGAAAGAGAAACAGCTTGGAGAGAAATGGCAAAACAAGTAGCACATGAAATAAAGAACCCTCTAACTCCAATGAGGCTGAGTATTCAATCATTTCAAAAACATTATAGTTCTGAGGATAAAATAGACAAAACGAAATTAAAGGATTTTAGCAATTCTTTAATAGAGCAGATAGATACTATGAGCTCAATTGCTACAGCATTTTCAGATTTTGCAAATATGCCAGAACAAAAAAAGGAATTATTAAATGTAGTTGAGGTAGTTCAAATTGCTTTAGATATATTTAATAAAGACTATATACAATATAGTGTAGAAGAAAAAGAGATCTTAACTTTATTTGACAGAACTCAATTGATTAGAGTGATAACAAATTTAATTAACAATGCAATTCAAGCAATTCCTGAAGATAGAAGTCCTATTATAAAAATAAGTGTTGCTTCTACTAAAAGATCTATTGTAATTAACATTGAGGATAATGGAAATGGTATTTCAGAGCAAAATGAGAATAAAATATTTGAACCGAGTTTTACAACAAAGTCTAGTGGTATGGGATTGGGACTATCAATGATCAAGAGCATTATGTTAGCATATAATGGGACCATTACATTTAAAACAAAAGAAAATCAAGGAACTATTTTTAAAGTAGTTTTTCCAAAAAAATTGAAATAAAATGAATTATAATAATATTATTCTAGAATCAAACAACTTCATTGCAACTATTATAATTAATAGACCAAATAAACTGAATGCCTTGAATACAGAAACAATTTCAGAAATAAATCATGTATTATCAGCAGTAGAAAAAGACAAAAATATACGGGTTATTATTATTACAGGAGCTGGAGATAAAGCCTTCATTGCCGGAGCTGATATAAGTGAATTTGCAAATTTTGATGTAGAAAAAGGCTATGACTTATCATTAAATGGCCATCGCAATTTATGTGATTTTATTGAAAATTTATCTAAACCAGTTATTGCTGCTATTAACGGTTTTGCATTGGGCGGTGGTTTAGAATTAGCAATGTCTTGTCATATAAGACTTGCAAGCGATAATGCTAAAATGGGATTGCCAGAGGTATCCCTTGGTGTTCTTCCAGGTTATGGAGGAACTCAGAGATTACCCCAATTAATTGGGAAGGGCAGGGCAATGGAATTAATAATGACTGGAGGCATGATTGATGCAAATAACGCATTATCTCTAGGCTTAGTCAATCATGTTGTTTCAAAAGAAGAGCTAATGGAAGCTGCAAAAAAAATAGCCATGAAAATATTAAAAAATTCCCCTATGGCTATTAAGTCTAGTATTATTGCTATAAATGCTAATTATAAAGATGGAGTTAACGGATATGAGGTTGAAATGAGAGAGTTTAGTAATTGTTTTCAAACTAGGGATTTTGTTGAAGGCACTACAGCTTTTTTAGAAAAAAGAAAGCCAAATTTTAACTAAATATTAGAGCTTTTTTAACTTTTCTTCCAAAACAATTTATCATATTTGCATTTTATAAAAAGAAAATATTTAGTGTTGAGAATCTTTGTAGTAGTATTTTTTTTAATATCTAATTTTATTTTTGCTCAATATCAAATTACTATTGACGCTTATGTGTTAGACTATGAAACTAGAGAGCCAATATCATTTAGCGAGATAACTTTTACGGAAAATAATATTGCTGCATTAAGCGATAAAGAAGGAAAATTTAAATTAACATATAGTGAAGATTTAATTAATGATCAAGATGTTTTTCTAATTAAGGCAAACGGCTATAAGTCATTGCAAGTAACAGCTGGCCAATTATACAAATTCTTAAGAAATACAAATAAGTTTTACTTAAAAAATGATCACTCTAGTAATAACTGGGACAGTGAATTCTACCAGGATGATGATACAGAGTTTTTGTTTGGTAAAGTTTTTAGTGTTTCAGGTCCTATTCAGGGAGCTACTATTAGAATTAAAAATACCCTTATAGAATCTAAATCTGATTTTGAGGGATATTTTAGTATTAAGGCAAAACTTAACGACATCCTTACAGTAAATTATTTAGGAATGGATGAGAAGCAAATCTTTGTTGAGGATTTAGACGATGTGTACGTGCTTTTAAAAACTAGCGCAGAAATATTGGATGAAGTAGTTTTAAATTCTACAAAAAATAATGATAATAAAGTGGATACTGGATATGGGAAAAAGAATAAAGATGCAATGGGGTTTTCAGCTTCAACATTAACTGCAAAAGATATTTCTCCAGCAGCTATTACAATTATTGATGTCATTAAAGGAAAATTTGCTGGTGTTCAGGTAGGATCTAATCAGGATATGTCTTCTACAGGCAATAAACAAACAATTTATGTAAGAGGCGGCAGTCTATCAATTAATAATTCTGCTAGTGCAATTTTTGATGTAGACGGAATGATATATACTGAAACTCCGGATTTCTTAGACCCTCAACAAATTGAAAGTATAA
>PACY01000030.1 GCA_002700405.1 Flavobacteriaceae bacterium
GGTGTATTTGGTATGCGAGGAGAACAAGGTAAAATAAAAGAAATTGCTGATTTAAAAAATAAATATAATTTTAGATTATTAGTAGATGATGCTCACGGTTTTGGAACTCTTGGTAAAACTGGTGCTGGTGCTGGAGAGGAGCAAGGAGTTCAGGATCAAATAGATGTTTACTTTGCAACTTTTGCAAAATCAATGGCTAGTACAGGTGCTTTTATTGCATCAGATAGCATGATAATCGACTTTCTAAAATATAATATGAGATCTCAAGTTTTTGCAAAATCACTTCAAATGCAATTGGTGGCAGGTGTTTTGAAAAGACTTGAAATGCTGAAAAATAGACCTGAAATTAGAACAAAACTTTGGGATAATGTTAAGGCATTACAAACAGGACTTAGAAAACAAAATTTCGATTTAGGCACCACTCAAAGCTGTGTTACTCCTGTTTATTTGAAAGGAACTGTTCCAGAAGCATTTACCTTGGTTAAGGATTTAAGGGAGAATCATCTAATATTTTGCTCTATTGTTGTATACCCAGTAATCCCTAAGGGATTAATACTAATAAGATTAATACCAACAACATCTCATAACTCAAAAGATATCCAGGAAACATTGGATGCATTTTCTAGTATAAGACATAGACTTGATTCAGGATTATATAAAGGTTTATCTAAAGATTTATAAAAAATCTACTTAAGCATCTTTCTATAGGTACATCTTTTTTTTCTTAATACTGGTTTAAAATTTTTCCAAATTTTATCTATTGCCTCATTTTCTATTAATTCTGGTGTTCTGTAACAATCTTCAATACCTTTTCCTCTTAGGGTTTGTATTAAAGAATTAAAAAGAACTGCTGTAACTCCTTTATTCTGATGATCAGGATCTATTCCAATTAGATATAGAGTTACATTTTTAACATGTTTTCTAGCTTTAATTAAATGAAAGAATCTAAATGGATATAACTTCCCCTTCATTTTTTGAAGTGCTTTAGCAAAAGAAGGCATAATTATAGCAAAACCTATAATATTATTTTTATTGTCAAAAACAAACGTTATAAATTTTGGATTAAGATATCTTAAGAATTTATCTTTTATATATTCTTTTTGATCCTCATTTATTTCAACAAATGATGATAATTTTGAATAACTCTTATTAAATAAATCAAACATTTCATTTACATAATTTAATACATCTTCTGTATTATTAAAAGTAACAGCCTTAAAATTATATCTCGTTTGAATTATTCTGCTCATTTTAGCATAATAGTCTTTATCAATGTCTTTAAAGGAAAACATTTTTTCTAAATACTGCTTTTCTACTTTAAAATTTAGTTTTTCGAAATGAGATGAGTAGTAGGGGTGATTATACCAGGTAATCATAGTGCTAATTTTATCAAATCCATAAGTAAGAACACCAACCTTATCTAAATTAGAGAATCCTATAGGACCTTCCATATATTCTAGATTATTTTCTTTTCCAATCTCATTTACTTTCTCTATTAATTTTTTGGTAACATTTAAATCATCTATCACATCAAACCAACCAAAACGAATTTTTTTTATTTTTTTTTCATTTACTTCTATGGAATTAATAATTGCTGCGATTCTACCAACGACTACATTATCTTTAATAGCCAAATATAATGAGACAGTAGAAGTTTTTAGTGCAGGATTAATATCTGAGTTAAAAATATTCATTTCTTCACTTATAATAGGAGGGACCCAGTATTTGGAGTTTTTATATAATTTAAAAGGGAATTCTACAAATCTCTTTATATCCTTAGTACTTATTGCTTTTTTAACTTGAATCATTCCTTGTCTTTATGTAAATCAAACCTATAACTTCCTCCAAAATTAATATAAAATATTTTTGGTGTATTCTTGAAATTAAATACTAAAGAGCCATCAAATTGTAAATCCTCATTACTAAGATATGCTCCTCCAAATTTTAACATATTGTCTGCATAAAAATCGCTGCTAATTCCATGTGTTTCAATAAAACTAACCCATTTTTGATTAAAAGCATGTGTAAGAGTCACTATATACTCAAAGTCATTTTGATCTGAGCCAATTCTTTCAAGAATTAAATTGGTAATTAGCACAAAATTATTTTTAAAGTTATTCTGAGTAGCAATCATAAAAGATGGGCTAACCCCTTCTATGCCAGATGCAGTAAATGGATTGTTTTTCCCATCTATATTTATTCCGGCATAAACTGAAACTGCAGGAATAAGAGAATTCCAATCAAATTTATTATTAGCCCAATAGCTGTATAAATTTGGACGATCATCTTTGTTTTTATAAGGATCATAAACTAGATATTTAGCTCCAATTTTAAATTTTTTAAAATTACTTCTATTGTACTCATTTTCTAGAGTTGATCTCATATCAGTAAATTTATCATTTTGATAAACACCGTTAATCTGTAGCTCTAATTCTTCTAGAATTAATCCATATCTAACCATAAAATCTAATCCTACTCCGTTGGCTTTATTCTCAAGCAATTCATGTTCTTGATTTAATAAAAACACCCCAGTTTCTAGTTGAATTACATTTGAACCTACTGAAAAAGCACTTTGAGAAGTCCCAGGTCTATTGGAATTAATAATTTCAGTGTATTGTGAGAAAACTTTATTGTTAAAAAAAAATATTAGGACTGTTAAAATAGGTAAGGATTTTTTCATGAGATTATTTCTGTTATACAAAGATAAAATTTTTATATTTTAATATTATATTAACTCTTTTGAATTCTAAGAATTGTATTTTTGTCCTTCAATATAAAAATCATTTAAATTGGGTTTATTAAAATTCATATTAACTTTTATAGTTGTCTATTACGTATTTAAGTTTCTTTCAAGATTATATTTGGCATATGTATTAAATAAATTTAAAAACAATCCCTTTGGAAAACCCGACAATAAATCTAGTAATGAAAAAGAAGGAGATGTCACAATAGATAAAATGCCTAAAGGAAATTCAAAAAATAAAAATGTTGGAGATTACATAGATTATGAGGAAATTGATTAAAAGATGTTGATTATATGACAATAAAAAACATATTAAATAACAATTTTAAACACATTTTTGTATTCGTTATATTCTGCTGTATATCTCTTTTATATTTCTCTCCAGTTTTACAAGGAAAAAAGATACTGCAAAATGATATAGTTCAATATGCAGGGATGGCTAAACAACAAAATGATTTTGCAGAAATAACGGGGGATGAAACATATTGGACTAATAGTGCTTTTTCCGGAATGCCTACTTATCAGCTCGGCGCAAAATACCCTCATAATTATATAAAAAAATTAGACTTAATATTAAGGTTTTTGCCTAGACCTGCAGATTATTTATTTCTTTACTTCTTAGGGTTTTACATACTAATGCTTAGTCTCAAAGTAGAATACAGATTAGCTGTATTGGGAGCTCTTGCCTATGGCTTCTCTACCTATTTAATAATAATAATTGGAGCTGGCCACAATGCAAAAGCTCATGCAATAGCATATATGCCATTGGTTATTGCAGGGATATTAATGGTTTTTNACGGGAAATATTCAAAAGGCTTTATTTTATCAACTTTAGCTCTTGGATTACAGTTTTGCTCTAATCANTTTCAAATGACATACTATTTGATGTTTATAGTACTGCTAATAGGGTTCTATACTTTAATTGACTGCTGGAAAAATAATCAGACTAGACATTTTTTTAAATCTTTAGGGATATTATTTTCAGCGTTGTTTATAGCTCTGTTATTGAATGCAACAAATTTAATGNCNACAAGTGAATATGCNAATGAAAGTACAAGAGGTAATGTATCAGAATTAACTATAAATTCAGATGGTTCATCTAAGGAAATAAAAAGCGGATTAGATAAAGAATATATTACGCAATGGAGTTACGGGGNTTTTGANAGTTTAAATTTATTTATTCCAAGAATTATGGGAGGGGGAAGTGCCGAGGATTTTGGAGTAGATTCAAACTTTTATANCTTNTTAAAAGAAAATGGCTATACAGCTTTAGAATCTAGACAAATTGTCAAAAATGCTCCAGCATACTGGGGAGATCAGCCGTTTGTTGAAGCTCCAGCATATATTGGTATAGTAGTATTCTTTTTATTTGTTTTTGCTCTTTTTATAATTAGCGGTAAGTACAGATATTGGGCAATTTCAGCAATTATACTATCACTGTTGTTATCATACGGGAAAAACTTTAGCCTCCTTACAGATTTATTTATTGAGTATTTCCCCCTATACAACAAATTCCGAGCCGTTTCTTCAATACAGGTTATACTAGAATTATGCATCCCTCTTGTTGCAGTACTAGGCCTATCTAATCTAATTACTAAAAAATTAGATAATAGTTATATAAATGACTTATTGAAAACTTTAGCTATTTTTTGTGCAATTATTTTTTTCCTTTTTTTATTTAAGGGAAGTATGACTTTTAGTGGAGTTAATGATTTAAACATAAATCCATCTATTTTAGAAATTATTAAGAAAGATAGAATGGAAATTTATATAGATGATTTGTTTAGAGCATCAATATTTGTCCTGCTAACATTTACATTTATTTTTATTTATCTGAAGAATAAAATTAAAAGTGATTTATTAATTATTGGTTTAACTTTTTTAGTACTTATCGATCTAATACCATTCAATAAAAAATATGTTAATAACAGTAACTTTATTAATTCTGATTTAGTTGATAAGCCTTATAGTTTAGATGAATTAAATTCAAAAATATTATCTGATAAATCATATTTCAGAGTATTAGATTTAACATCTAGTTCTACTAAAGTATCATATTTTCACAATTCAATTACAGGCTATCATGCAGCAAAGTTGAGTAGTTATAATGAGATTTTAGATTTCTATATAAATAATACCCACATGAGCACCCTAAATATGTTAAACACTAAATATATTATTTTTACTAATCAAGAGGGTGATTCACAGCTATATGTAAATGATTCTGTAAATGGTCCAGCGTGGTTTGTTGACTCTGTTATCAATGTTGGGTCTAAAGATTTAGAGATAATAGCATTAGATACATTGAATAATAAGAATAAGGCAATATCAACAAAACTAAAATCAGAGGAATATGTTATTGATAAAGATTCTTATATTAATCTCTTAGAGGTTAAACCAAATAAGATTACATATGAATACAATACAAATGAAGATGGTTTTATTGTCTTTTCTGAGATCTTTTATCCTTATGGATGGAAATCATTTATTGATGGTGAAAAGATTGAGCATTTTAATGTTAATTACATTCTAAGAGGTATGAATGTGAAATCTGGAAATCACACAATAGAATTTGTTTTTGATCCAGATATTGTAAAAAAAGGTAGTTTAATATCCTTGTCTGGTTCTATTTTGATGCTTTTAATAATCTCAGGAATGCTATATAAGTTTTTTACTAAAAATGAAAACTAAAGCTCTTATAATTACATACTATTGGCCTCCCTCAGGAGGGCCTGGCGTACAAAGATGGCTAAAACTATCCAACTATCTTCTAGAAAACAATATAAAACCTATTATATACACACCAGATAACCCTAGATACCCTTTTTTAGATTATAGTTTCTTGGATGATATAAATTCTGAAATAGAGGTGATTAAAGCACCTATTTTTGAACCATTTAGTTTTTTTAATAAAATCGTAAATAAAATTAGAAGAGGAGGAGTGCCAAATTATAAAGATCAATCTTTGACTGAAAAATTTTTAATATATATAAGAGGTAATTTCTTAATTCCAGATTCTAGAATATTCTGGGTAAAACCATCAACAAAATTCCTTTCAAAATATTTACTAGAAAACAAAATAAATACTGTTATAACATCAGGGCCTCCTCATAGTTTACATTTAATAGGACTAAAGCTTAAATTAAAATTAAATATTACTTGGTTTGCTGATTTTAGGGATCCATGGACAAAAATAAATTATCACAAAAAATTAAAACTAAATATATATGCTAAGAGAAAGCATTTAAAATTAGAAAAAAATGTGATTAATTCTTGTGATAGAATTATAGTTACATCAAAGAAGTTGCTTAATTATTATAAGAAAATAACTAATAAGCCAATTTCTTTAATATATAATGGATTTGATTATAATAAAAAAGAATTAACCTTAGATAAAAAATTTTCAATAACACATATTGGATCTTTGCTTCCTGAAAGAAATCCTGAAATTTTATGGAGAGTGTTAGGAGATATTTCATCCCAGAACAATAATATAAAAGAAGATTTACAAATCAATTTTATTGGGAATGTCGATGATAATATAAAAGAACTTATATGTTTAAATAATTTAGAAAATAATACTATACAACATAACTATATAGATTATAAAGACACGATTCCGTATTTAATAAAATCACAAATTTTATTATTAGTTGAGGCAGATGATAATGAATCAAGCTATGTAATTCCAGCTAAAATCTTTGAATATATTAATTCTGGAAGGCCTATTGTTGCTATAGGACCTGAGAGATCAGAAATAAAGGAAATCATTAATAATACAAAATCAGGAAAGTATTTCTTATATGATCAATATGATGATTTATTTAAATATATAGAGAATTGCTACAACTTATATAAAATAGGAGAATTAGATATTCAGCCCCTTAATATAGATCAATACCATAGGAAAAATCAAGCAAAAAAAATAGCTGATATAATTTTGAAGAAAACTGATTGAATAGCTAAAGCCTCGTAAGTTTTAAAAGGAAAGAGTAAACTTACAAGGCTTTATTCAACTAACTATTCAATAAATTAAACTAACTATTTAGTGTTATGCAAATCTTATGCCAAACTGATTTTTATAAAACTTTTTTTAGGTATTTAGCAGTTATTGATTCTTTTTTTGATATTATTTCTTCTGGTTTTCCTGCAGCAACCATTTTACCTCCTTCATTTCCACCCTTAGGTCCAAGATCAATTAGATAATCTGCACATTTAATAAGTTCTATATTATGTTCAATAATAATGACAGTATTGCTTTTGTCAATTAAGGAATTAATAGATTTTAATAATTTGTTAATATCATCGTAATGAAGTCCAGTAGTTGGTTCATCAAAAATAAATAACCCATTTTTTTTATTATTTTTTAATCCTAAAAATGAGGCTAACTTTATTCTTTGAGCTTCACCTCCTGATAGAGTAGAAGAGCTTTGACCTAGTTTTATATACCCTAATCCAACATCTTTAAGAGGTTGAAGTTTATTTTTAATCTTTAATTCATCATTTGTTTCAAAAAAATTAATTGCTTCGTCAATTGTTGAGTTTAGTATATCATCAATGTTTTTATGTTTATATTTAACCTCCAAAATATCTTTAATAAATCTTTTTCCGTTACAATCCTCACACTTAATGTGTACATCTGCCATAAATTGCATTTCAATAGTCACTTGACCTTCACCTTTACAATTTTCACATCTACCACCATCAACATTAAATGAGAAATGCTTAGGTTTATAACCTCGAATAAGACTATATTTCTGAGATGAAAAAAGCTTTCGAATATCATCATATGCCTTAATATATGTAACAGGATTTGATCTTGAAGATCTTCCTATAGGATTCTGATTAACAAGTTCTACAAATTCAATTGATTCAAAATCTCCTTCAATGCGACTATATTCACCTTTTTTTACAGAATAATCTCCTAATAAGTTAGATATTGAAGGGTATAATATATTATTAATTAAGGTGCTTTTTCCACTACCAGAAACACCTGTAATAACCGACATAACATTTAAAGGGAAATCAACATTAATATTTTTTAAATTATTTTCTCTAGCACCAATAATGCTAATCTTTCTATTTGATGTTCTTCTTTTTTTTGGTAATTCAATTAGCATCTTCTTATTTATATAATTTGCAGTTAATGAATCCTGTTTTATAAAATCTTTAAATTTACCTTCTGCAACAATTTCTCCACCATTTGATCCAGCTTTTGGTCCAATATCAATTATATAATCTGCTTCTTTTATTATTTCATCATCATGTTCTACTACAATAACAGTATTGCCTAATTTCTTTAGCTTTTTTAAAATACCAATAAGTTTCCCTGTATCATTTGGGTGAAGCCCTATACTTGGTTCATCTAAAATATACAATGAGCCTACTAAATTACTACCTAATGATGTTGCTAGATTAATTCTTTGACTCTCTCCACCTGACAATGATTTTGACTTTCGATTAAGGGTTAGATATCCTAATCCTAAATCATCAAGAAATGTTAATCTAGTTTTAATTTCATTTAATATTCTTGTTGCAATTTTTACTTCAGAATTCGTCAGCTTTAGGTTGTTAAAAAACTTTATTAAATCTGAAATTGGAATATTAATAAGATCTGATATAGATTGATTGTTGATTTTAACAAAGTTTGATTCAGGTCTAAGTCTATTTCCATTACATTTGTTACACTTAGTTTTTCCTCTATACCTAGACAACATTACTCTGTTCTGGATCTTATACATTTTTTTTTCAAGTTTTAAAAAAAATGAGTTTAAACCTGTAAAATATTCATTGCCATCCCACAATAGTTCTTTCTGTGATGATGTTAATTTGTAATATGGTTTATGAATTGGAAAATTAAATTTATCAGCATTTTTTATTAATAAATTTTTGTATCGTCTCAATCTTTTTCCTCTCCATGGAAATATTGCATCTTCATATACTGATAGTTCTTTGTTTTGAAAAACAATATCTTTATCAATTCCAATAATATCTCCATAACCTTCACAATTTGGACATGCACCGTATGGATTATTGTAGCTAAATAAATTAATGTTTGACTCAAGAAATTTTATTCCATCCTTTTCAAATTTGGTATTAAATTCTTTAAAAATTTTATTATCCATTGAGTTGATGATGCATTTTCCATGACCTTCAAATATTGCAGACTCAATAGAATCTGAAACTCTATTATAGAACGACTCATTATTTGAAATAATAATTCTATCAATTACTAAAAAGATTTTCTCCTCTGTTAGTTTGTCTAACTCAATAGCTTGGTTAATTTTTAGGATATTACCATTTACCTTAACTCTATTATAGCCTTGTTTGAGTAATGATTCTAATTTTATTATTAAATCTTTCTTAGATTTAATTAATATTTCAGATAAAAGAAGAATTTTGTCGCCACTATCTAAAGTCTTTAGGTAATCAATTACATCTGAGGCTGTATTTCTTTTAACTTCCTTATTTGAAATTGGTGAATATGTTTTGCCAATTCGTGAGAATAGAAGTTTTAAGTAATCATATATTTCTGTAGAAGTTCCCACAGTAGATCTGGGATTGTTATTGTTGACTTTTTGCTGGATTGCTATAGCAGGAGAAAGACCTTTTATATATTCAACTTTTGGCCTGCTAATTCTGTCTAGAAATTGTCTTGCATAACTTGACAAACTTTCAACATACCTTCTTTGCCCTTCTGCATATAGTGTGTCAAACGCTAATGAAGACTTTCCGCTGCCTGACAAACCAGTTATAACTACTAGGTTTTTTCTGGGAATTTTTACATCTATATTTTTTAGATTATGAACTTTTGCACCTTTAACTTGGATTTGATCAAATATTAGATTTTGCTCTGTTTTCATAGCAGTTATTAGAGGTAATGTCAAATATAATACTTAATTAAGGGATCAAATTAATATTGTTTAAAAAAAATAAAATTTTGATTAATTATATTAATAGTCATATATTTGGTTTAAATAAAATAATTATTTGCCTATAGAATAACATTACTTTAAAAAGATAATTTATAAACAAAAATCATCTAGTCAGCTGATGATTTTATAAAAAGTAGTGTTATGAGAATTCCAATAATTTCAGATTCAGAGTTAGTTTCATCATATATGAAAGGTGATGAAAAATCCCTTGAGATATTAATTAAAAGACATAAGCAAAGAATATATAGTTTTATATATTCAAAAGTTTTAGACAGGGATCTTACAGAGGATGTTTTTCAAGATACTTTCATAAAAGTCATAAGAACACTAAAGCTTGGAAATTACAATGAGCAGGGTAAGTTTGTGTCATGGGTAATGAGAATTGCTCATAATTTAGTTATAGATCATTTTAGGAAAAACAAAAGAATTCCAAAGTTTGAAAACTCATATGATTTTGATATTTTTTCAGTTTTAAGTGATTCTTCATTGGATGCTGAAAAGTCAATGATTAAATCTCAGATACTTAACGATGTAAAAAAACTTATAGAACACTTACCTAATGATCAAAAAGAAGTTTTAAAGTATAGGTTTTATAATGATATGAGTTTTAAGGAAATTTCAGATAAAACAGGTGTTAGTATTAATACTTCTTTAGGAAGAATGAGATATGCACTAATTAATCTTCGCAATATAATAGATAAAAAAAATATTGTTTTAACTAGTTAAAATATATAATAATTGATTTTTTTTTTCGTTCTATATGAAAATAAAATATATGAATGAAAACTACTCTGTAAGTAAAAAAAAATCTGAACTTAATCCCAAAAAAGAAACTATTAATTTTATAATTAGTTATTCGAAATCACTTAATATTTTGAAATTAAACTCCAAAAATTTTGAGTTTATAATGAATTAGTGGAAAGTATTATTTAAATAAAGATTTTCGACCAATTTTTTTAGTAATTATATCATTTTCTATTTTCCAGCCTCTAGCTGGAGATTTTTCTCTTGCATAATAAATTATCTGAAGATGTAGTTTATTCCAAAGGGCTTTTGGAAATAATCTTTTTGCATCTTTCTCAGTTATCATTACATTTTTTCCAGATGATAAACCCCATCTGTACATCATCCTGTGTATATGTGTGTCTACAGGAAAAGCTGGAAAACCAAAGGCTTGAGACATTACAACACTAGCTGTTTTGTGGCCAACAGATGGAAGACTCTCTAAATCAATAAAATTTGAAGGCACTTTCCCTTTATGTTTTTCAATTAATATTTTTGATAAACCATAAATTCCTTTGCTTTTCATAGGGGAAAGTCCGCAAGGTCTAATAATGGCTTTAATTTCATCAACGGATAATTTAATCATCTTATATGGGTTGTCAGCCTTTTTAAACAGCAGAGGGGTTATTTTATTTACACGTTCATCAGTACATTGAGCTGATAGCAATACAGCTATTAATAGTGTATATGGGTCATGATGATTTAGAGGTATAGGCACCTCAGGGTATAACGACTCAAGGGATTTTAAAACAAAATTTACTTTTTCCTTTTTATTCATTAAATTATATTTGTTAAAGAATATAATTAATTATAAATATAAGAAATATGGGATTATTAAGAATCGGAGATAGTGCTCCAAATTTTGAATGTGAGGATCATAATGGAGATATAGTTAGGCTAAATGACTACAAAGGCAAAAAACTAGTTATTTTTTTCTATCCAAAAGCTAATACTCCTGGATGTACTGCACAGGCATGTAATCTAAGTGATAATTATGAAAAGTTAACTAAATCTGGCTATGAAGTGCTAGGTGTAAGTGCAGATGATCATAAAAAGCAAGGAAATTTTCAGAGCAAATTCAAAATCCCCTACAAACTTTTATGCGATATAGAAAAGAAAGTAATTAATTCATATGGAGTTTGGGGAGAGAAGAAATTTATGGGTAGAGAATATATGGGCATAATAAGAACAACTTTTATCGTTGATGAATCTGGAGTTATTATTGATATCATTGAAAAAGTAAAAACAAAAGATCATACAAATCAAATAATTGAATAACTA
>PACY01000031.1 GCA_002700405.1 Flavobacteriaceae bacterium
AGGTACATTAACCACTATTGATGCAGACGGTTCAGATACTCATGTCTATACTTTATCTGGAGATGATGCTGATCTTTTCGAAGTAGTCGATGGAATATTAAAACTTAAAACCGATAGTACAGCTGATTTCAATGCGAAATCTTCTTATTCAGTAACAGTAACTGCTACTGACTCAGATGGACTCTCTGTATCTAAGACATTAACAGTAGTTGTGTCTAATTTAATTGTACCTGAAACGATTGAAGGTACCGTAGTTGATGGATACGTTAGTGGATCGACTGTTAATGTCTTAGATAAAGATGGAAACATAATAGCTACAACCACTACTAACTCATTGGGTCAATATAGTTTTGATATGGATGATAATAATGGTGCCAGGATAGTAGCTGAAGGTGGTGTGGACACCTTAACCGGTGAAACTGTCACAGTCACATTATCTGCAGCAAAAGGTTCAAGTTATATTTCGGCATTAACAACCATAATTGATCAGGCTGGTGACAATGCAGCAACGGTATTAACCAATTTAGGATTGCCTAGTAATTTTGATCTAGCAACTAGTAATCCATTAGAAAATTTAGAAGCTCAAAAAGTCAACGCCGCGTTAATCAATATCATGGCTATTGGTGAAGCTTTATTAGAAAACGCAGGCCTAGCTGATGGCGCTGGTGATGAATTAATCGTTGCCGAGTTAGTAACGCTACTAACAACTTCAAGTACATTTAATAGCGCCGCTTCCATCAAAACAGTAATTGAGACAGCTGCAGTCAATTTAGACGATGCAATTAAAACTAAAGTTAATAATTTAACAGACGAAGTATCTGAATCAGTTGCAAATTTAAATGCACAAATAAACCAAGCCGGTTCAATAGCTCAGATTGCAACCGTTCAAAAGGTTGCACTTGATGATGAAGGCAGTTTCTTAACTTCTCTAATTGATGCTGTGAAAGCTGGATTAGTAGATCTTACCGTATTAACAAATGACGCTGTAACGACGGCAGCAAAGTCAGCAGCTCTTGAATTAGGAGTTAATGTTGCTCCTTACATTACTTTAGATGCAATTATTCAAGTAAAAGAAAATGTAATTTCTGGTGCTGGTATAGCTACAGCTAGTGCATCCGATCCAGAAGGTGAATCTATCTTATATTCATTAGGAGGAGCGGACGCAGCTTTATTCAATATTGATTCTGATGGTAAGATTTCATTTAAAAGCAGTCCTAACTTTTCTGCACCACTCGATGTAAATGCTGACAACACGTATGAAGTTACTGTTATCGCTACAGATGCTTCAGGTAATGCAGCCAATAGATTATTAAGCATTCAAGTATTGGATGTTAAAGGTCAAGGTCAAGCCATTGACGGTTATCTTGTGGGTGCTGTCGTATGGGCAGATCTAGATGGCGATGGAAAAATGGATCCTGATGAGCCAACAACCGCTACTGATTCAACCGGTTCTTTTGGTTTAGACGCTGATCTCCCTGAAGGCACCGTTATTTACGTTGAAGGCGGTTACGATTTAGGTACAGGTAAACCTAACGAACAAGTCTTTAAACTTACGGTTACAGCGAATGCTTCAACAGGGGCAGAAGACTTAATTATTAGCCCGGTTAGCACGCAGATTGCAAGAGCATTTGCTAAAGGAACAACAACATTAGACGATGCACAAAACAAAGTAGCTGCTGCTTATGGTTTAGACGAGGCATTTGATAATTTAACCAGTTTTGACCCAATTCAATTAGCTTATGAAGCCACATCGCAAGAACAAGCAGAAGCGGCCTTAACTGCACAAGCTAGAAATATCATGGTTTCAACTTTAGGTGAAACCTCGATGAAAGTATCCGAGTATTTTACAACTGAAATAGCACCAGTAGTAAGAACACAGATTACTGATCTCTTCAAGCAGGGAACTCAAATTCTAAGTTACACCTCGTGGGATAGTGACGTAGATTTAAGATCGCAACCAAGAATAACCATTGAGCTAGAAGGATTTGAAGAACTTTTAGCTGAATCCAATGAAGTATTTAACGATAAGATTGTAGAAGCAATATTAGCTTCAACAGACCTAGACAAGCTTTTTGAAATGAAAGCAGATGGATCTGGACAATTTGATACCGTTATCACAAATGCCGTAGCGGCAATTATCACCCAAATTAAAGAAACGGTTCTTGAAGAAATGGGATTTGATAAAGCTACTGGATATAACTCTTTTGTGTCTTTAGATAACTATGAAGGTGAGACGGTTACTTTCTTAGGTTCAACAAAAACAATGGGTGAGTGGGCTGTATTAATAGCAGACATACTTGACGCTAATGAACCAAGTCCTTTTGACGGTAAAGTGCACTTTGGACCAGATGGAGCTGTGACTGATAACGTAGGTAAGTACTTTGCTGAAAGAATAGCAGAGATGGCTCGACACATTGAAAACATATTCAATAAACCTTTAAGTGAAATGACTGATGATCAAATTGATCAAATCGTCGACATGGGTATGGAATATCAAAGGGGAGCAACCTTTAACGCATCTGAATCTAGATGGGTTCCTTTTGATGAATACGGTCAAGAGTTATGGGCTGAAACGGTTCGTTTTCAATACTCAGGAGAAAGATTTAGACACGACTCTAATGGTAATAGAATAGAAGGAAATACAGGAAGTTATCAGTTAACACCTGATCAAATAAAAGCTTATTTAAAAGATCCTACATTGCAGCTTAAGACCGGTAACTGGGGTAATGATTTCACTACCTACAACTGGCAGTCGACGGTTGGCGACTTAGGAATGTACTTAGCCCTTTCGAAAGCTAGAAACGAAGATGATGTAAAAACTTACATGGATGCTTTGACTACGTCGGAAGATGGTATTCTTACTTTTAAAGGTCTTATTGATTCCTTCTTCGAACAAGGTCAAGAAGTGTTTACGGAATTGGTCACTGCTGCACTCGAATTCACTCTTGATAAATTTACAAAGTTTGTAGAACAAACTATAGATATAGGACAAGAAGTAATAGAGCTGGATGCTACTATTAAAGGATTGCCGGTTTCAACCATTACCCAAAAAGAAGTAAATGGGGAAACTTATGATCTTTACAATACGCAAGGTATAGAGTGGTTAGTTAATCCTTGGGGTAGATTTAATGTCGATGTTCAAGAAACAGGAAACTTTGAATACGCGATAGTTGGTGGCCCTGATGCTGCAAGATTTAGAATTGACTCAACTGGAACAATTTCTTTTGCAGACACACTTCCTACAAAGACCTCTCAAGGCGCAGAACTTTCTGATGCTTTTGCTGGTCTGCCTGGAACTGGAACGGCTAATTCTGAAGGTGGATTAGGAGAAGAAGTCAATTATGATGACGCTAATAAAGACGGTAAGTACTTTATAACTATTTCCATCACTGATGGTGATTTCGTACAAACCCACGACATTATACTGAAATTCCCTCAATGGAATTGGAATGACAGAAACCTTGCAAATGAAGGCGTATTCCCATCTTTAAGCGAAGATCAACTTGTCATAAACATGGATGAACACACCTCTGTTCTGAATAATTATAACGAAACTCGTGTAATAGAGCCTCCTAGAGTTGCTGAATACACCGTTACGGTATATGTAAAAGATGCTCAAGATGGTAGTGGCGGAGTCAAATATAATTTTGTTCTACCTGATGACCCAACAAGTATGATAGAAGCCCAACCTGGTTTAGTGGAGTTAACTAGGGATAAAACCGTCAGATTTGACCAATCTGGATCTGAGAATGTTGGTCATGGTATGCACTTTGGTAATACTGAAAATGATGATTCTCAAGATTTAGATATTGGACAAATTCAATACTTCTTAGATGGTTCTAAGGTAGATAAAGGTACCTACATGACAGCACTTGATGCTGGAACCGGTTATTCGACTGCTTGGGTTGAAGTGACCATGGACGATCAAGACGTTAACGTAGACGTGGGTGATAACCCAACGGATATTTATTATTGGAGTAACACAACTGAAAATGTTGGTTCTAATGTCTTAGTAGAGCGTTACGAAGACGTTGGCTCAGAAGGCTTCGAAATGAATACCTACTGGGTACAATTTCTTGATTTCATTCAGGATGCTGAAGGTAGTTGGAGGGGAGGTGAATATGCTTCTCAATTCTTACCACTAAGTGCTGCTAACCCTGAAACTGGAGTAGATGATTCTCAATTTACCTATTACAACAATTTAAATCTTCAATCAATACAAACGTGGTTTACTGAAGGTGGTCCAGCTGCACAGCTTCAACTTGGTTTTAGTAGCATCCCTGCAGTAGGTGAGTCTGGTTCCGCAACAATAAATTTAGTATTTGCAAATGGAAGGGACCATTTCGCAGCTAACCAAGAAACATTCGGTGAATATTACAATGTTGATGCTGATACGATAATTAAAACTTCGGTTCAGTTCGACTGGTCGGTTACGGAAGAAGAGGGTCTTCAAATCACAATCCCTGAACAAGAACAAACCTTAGACATTCAAGATGCAAACGGCACATCCATAGCCACAATTACAAGCCAATTTGCAAACCAAAATTCTATATCTATTTCAAATAGAACAAACGGGCAAGATGACCAAGGTCATGGTGAAGGAGAACTTGTCATTTTAAATCTTGGTATTCTTGAACTATTTAGAGGGCAAGGAGAGGTTACTTTAAACGGTATTCCAGCTATGGATATTCAATCCGTTTCTGAAGATAGCACTGGCGACACAGTTACAGTTGAATTTATAAACTCTGACGCACCTAACGGTGTCTTGAGTATAAATTTTACTCTCATAGATGGCGAATGGGGAATAGCGGATGGAACGATTGCACCAGGTTCACCTCAAGAAGCTGAATGGATAGAAGTAGGATTACCTCTAGATCCATATGCATACACTATTATTAATGCTTTAACCAGTAATAACATTAATTCTAATGCTGATGCGGTAACTTATATAACAGACAATATCACTGCAGCAAGTCCCGATGATCGAGATCTAATGTTGAGCTTCTTCGATGAAGGAGCTTATCGTTTTGAAGCTAACTTCGAAGGCCTCTCTTGGCAAACACCTGGTGACGAGACTAAGTCTAATATTATCGCAAACATAGACATTAATGATAATAATCTTACTCTTTATGCAGTAGGTGAAGAAGTTGCTGAAGGAGAAAATGACACAATTTTTGTTTATGCTTCTCAAACCGTTGAAGAAGATATTACTATTGAATATTTTGTCTTTAGCGGAGATCAGTTCAACCTATATCAAGCAGGTAGTTTTGATGAAATAGAATTCACCCAAGGAACATCAGGCACAGTTACTATAGAAGCTGGAAATAATTGGGGAAGAATAGATTACCGAGCACTAACTGATGAACTTAATGATGAAGGCACTGAAAGTTATACGGTAGTTTTCCCTCAATTCCAGGCAATTGATGCGGATGGAATTCGAACCACTGAATACAATGGCATGAATTGGGGTGGCAGCACCGCCAGCACAATGATCACTGTAACCAATACAGAAGTGCAGGTTACAGAATATAAAGGTTTAGAGATCATCATAGAAAATGGTCCGTTAGCTAACGAAGGCTGGGTTCAGTTAAGAGATAGAGACGACCAAGGTAATAAAATCGGAGATAACCATCTATTCCATTTAAGAAATGAAACCCAAGACGATGGAACTATTAAATATTATTTAACTACCCAGAACGGAACTCTAGATTTTGATAATCCTCTAGATAAAGATGGTAATAATGTATATGAATTAGAACTGCAGATAACTGTATACGGTCAAGGCAATGAAGACAGTGTTTCCACGAAACAGGAAATGCTAGTAGTTGTTAATGAAGGAGTAGAGCCTACTCTTCGTTACTGGAATAATAATCCAACATATACAGTTACTGAAAATACTTTACCAGTGGCTTCAAAACAAACTCTTGAAGTCGAAGGAACTACAGTAGATGCATTCTTTGCTTCGGGTAATCAGATTTGGTTAGGATTAAACACAAATACTCTATATTTAGATGATTCTGGATCCCCTGAATCCAGAATAATATGGCCGCATGGTACTGAAAGAGATTCTTTTACCTATGAAATAACAGGCGGTGCCGATGCTGACTTATTTATTGTTTACAATGGATACCTCCTATTCAAAGATAGACCAAGCTTTGATAATCCTACTGATGCAGATGGAGATAACAGATACGAAATAGCTCTGACGGTATCGTCTGGTGCCACAACGATATCAAACACGTACACAATAGAAGTAAGAGAAGCTGATGCTGACGCAAGTAGTCCTTTAGATCCACCTGAGCAACTTCCTGTATTCTTTATTAAAGAAACACCCGAATTGATTGGTGATTCTGAAGCACCTAAAAACATCAGAGGAACAGATAGTGACGATACAATTAAGGTTGATCCTCACAGATTCCAGTACATACAAGGTGGAAAGGGAGACGATATTCTAGATCCAGGAAGGCACTGGGAGTCGCATGGTTATTTTACTGGTGGCGAAGGAAACGATGTATTTATTTTCCGTCAAAATTACATGACGGATCTAAAGTATTTTGGAATAAGAGATTATTCTAAACCTGATGTACAAGTTACAGATGAAAATGGGAACAATAGAATTATAGATGGTATAAATGGATACGATCAAAACAGAGATGGTGTTCTAGATTTAGCATCAGAATTAGACTGGACAAGAGTTGTTCTAATTTCGGACTTCACACCAGGTGAAGACACGATTGCTTTAACCACAAGTGGAAATACAGGTTTCAATAATCTTGGCTTTGATAAGAAATACGTTTCTTTCCAGCAAGGAACTGGAGATTTTGCAGAACATACCTTTGTTATATATACGGGACCTGAAGCTTCGAATAGAGGCTATGAAAATGATATTGGTTTATTAGGTATCTTATTAGATACAGATGTTACTACACTAGATGCGTCTAGAGATATTGTTCAAGCAGGAGCCCAATACGAGACTATTTTAGGCAAATTTGATCTTGGTGGTACAACGGTTGAATTAACAGCAGATGATGGAACTATAGTACAAGTACAACAATTACCAAATGGCGATTATGTTTGGTTTGAATCAGATTGGAGTGTTGTAGATAATGAAGTTTTACATCGGTATTTAGCTGTTTCTACAGATGGAACCATTTACGCACCTAGACCAGATGAAGTTGATTATGAAAACCCTATAGATGCTAATAAAGACAATATCTATGAATTCCAAATAAAAGGTTACACCTTTAGTGAACTTTCTTTAACGATAAATGATTGGGGTGGTGTTTGGATTGATTGGAATAATTCAGATCGTACTGGAGAAATTTCTTTTACTTCTATATTAAGCGTTCAAGATGACATTAATGATAACTTAGGTAATATTTCTATTGCAGAAACGTCATATATGAATGATGACGGTACCGTTAATAAAGAATTAGTTGAACTAGTTTTAAGGCAGATTTCCGCTGTTCAATCTTCTATGGCTGACATAGACATGAGAGCTATAGCTGAAGAAATTAACTTCGACTTTAGTCGTTTCACGACAGCTGATCCTCAAGAAAGAGCTCAGGAATGGTTCCAAGAAGATATAGCCAGAAGATTTGATGATTGGGGCAGGGAGCTTGAAGAAACTTTTGAGCAAAACTTAATTAACAAATACAACGACTTTACTGATGCCTATGGATTAGGCAGTTTAGTAGGTGATGCCGGCAACAACATCATGAAAGGTGAAGCCGGAAACGAAACAATTTTTGGTAAAGCTGGAAACGATACGATTGCTGGTGGAGAAGGGGATGATGTTCTTTTCGGAGACACAGGTGACGATACGCTTTCGGGTGGTCCAGGTACGGATAGATTGGATGGTGGTTCTGGTTCAGACAGATTAATTGTAGACGAAGGTTTGGATGTCATAGCCGGTGGAGCTGGTGACGATACTATCTATTTCTCTACTTTAACTGAAATTCCAGAATTTGTAGATGGCGGTAGTGGTGAAGATACCTTGGTGTTGGCTGGTATGCCTGAGAGCATTGGTACAACAAGCTTTGCGCACGATAATGCTGCTTATACGGGAATAGATCTAAAGAAAATTGTATCTGCTAAAGAAACTTGGCAATGGACTAACGAACAAGGAGAACAAGTAACTGAAGAAGGCTGGAGAAATAGACTCGAAAGCATAGAAGTAATTGATTTAAGAGATGAATCTTCTTTATTAAACGTTGAACAAGATGAAGTGCCAACGGATGGATTTAGACTTTCTTCTAACTCTTTCACAGTAACTGACTATATAGATGGAAATGCAAGTAATCCTAATACTTACCAAACCAAGGTAATTCCTTATTCTGAAAGGGAAGTAGGACCGGGATTATTCGATTCAGATACCACAGAATTAGCCATGGTTCTTGGAACGGAATCAGTTCTAAATTACTCAAATCTACAGAAACTTTTCTCTGGAGATGGAACTGGTAAAGCGCCTGTATTTAGCTTTGCATTATCCAGCATTCCAGGCGCTGGTGAGCAAGGTGTTGTGATAGTTAACTTTGCTCTATCAGATGGTTATCCAGACTACTGGTTTGCAGGAGACGTGCAAGCAACTGAACAGTTTGGAAGCACTAAGACCATTAAGGCCAATATAAAATTAAACTGGGTATCTGATGGTACAAATGTAACCATCACTATGCCACCTCAAGATGTTCAGGTTGTGTACGAATCAGGTGAAGTGCGTATAGAGAAAGAATGGTCTAATCTATCAGCAGATGTTCTTTCTGTATCAACAGGAGATTCAGGAACATCTAACTTAGATCTTAAGCTCACAAATTTATTTGCAGCCAATAGTTCAGCTGACGGAATAGATATGTCTGCGTTCTTTACTGAAGGCAGGTATTTCCTAACGACAGAATTTGAAGGTCTAGAAGTACAAACAGCAACTACAACTGATCAGAAGAGTAATTCAGAGTTTAGTGCTATACAAACTCTATTTAGAGTCGAAGATAATTCGTTGAATTGGTACAGTGAAGACGTTGTAGTTGATGAATCCACAGGAGTAGCAGACGTAACCATAAATATTAGTAGAGCAGTCTCTGAAGACGTAACTTTCACTTATTATGTTTACCCAGCTACATACGGCTTTATTAACGATGAAGATACTCTAGAGTACGTAAAAACAGCTACTGGTTCCGACTTTGGTGATGGAACTAAATGGACCGGTCCTAATGGGGAACAATATCCTACAGGCACTGTAACTATCCCTGCCGGACAAACCAGTGCAACGGTTTCCTTACCAATAAATAATGACGGACTTAAGGAGACCTCAGAGTACTTCTTAACGGCTTTCTTCGGAGGAAGTTTGTCAGATGGTACAAATATAAGTAAGGCGTCTAGACACCCTCAAGTAGAAATAGAAAACAGCACAAAATTTGAAGATATTTTAAATATCTCCATGGATACCTTATGGAGAATGAGTTGGGATAATAGAACTTGGACCATTAGAGGTGATGACCACGATACGGTAAGGCTGGTTGGTTACGAATCATCTTGGACGCAGTCTGACGGTGAACTATATGAGTATTTTGAACCTTTTAGATTCAATGGCCAGCAAACTATTGATGGTGTTGTTTATAACGTTTATGACCTTTGGGACGCTAGATTACTTATAGAAGATGGTNTAACTGTTATCTATAAGAAACGTGATTTAGGCAAAGTAAAAGAGGGTGAAAACTCACAACCAGATTTTTGGTATAAGTGGGGAACGGTTAAAGAGAATCAAACAGACGTTTTCGGTGCAGTTAGAGATTCTTGGGATGAAGATGGCGATACCATCACTTATTCTATAGACCCTAACTATAGAGACGGTTGGTTATTCGATATTAATTCAACTACAGGTGAACTAACCTGGAAAGTTGCTCCGGATTATGAAATACCTAATTCATACAATACTAATGGTTTAACTGATTTCTCAAACGCTGATGAATGGCAAATGAGAAATTACAACCGTTACGAAGTTAAAGTTATAGGTGATGACGGTAGTGGAGAATCAAACTCAAGTAGAGAACAAACTCTTACCATTGAAGTTAAAAACGTACCTGATTATGAAGGTTATGACCCAACCAATAAGATCCCATTCTTTAAAGATATGTGGGGTAGTGAAACACAGTTTATTGATGATGCCGCTAATCAATCAATTAAGATTAAAGGTTTTGACCTTGATTTTGATGACTTAACCTGGGAAATCACAGGAATGTATGCCTGGGGTAAAAACGAAAGTAAAGGTTGGGGAACAATATGGGANAGTTATAGAGGTAATTCTATAGACAATGCTCCACTTCAAATATCTCAAGACGGTGTATTAACACCTAAATCGACCTTAGATTATGAAACAGGGTATACCAGTTTTTCAGTTGTTATATCAATTACTGATGGCAAATCAAACCCAGTAAGTAAGCAATATCATTTTAATCTAAAAGATTCTATAGCTGATGGTTCTTATGAGATAAATGGACACGCTCAATTAGTTGGTTATCTTTCTGGAGCTACAGTGTTCCAGGATCTCGATAACGATGGTATCCAAGATGCAGGTGAACCAAATACAACTACAAATGCTCAAGGACGCTTTACCTTAGCAATTAGTGAAGCAGTTCAAGACGCCCCAGTCTTGGTTAAAGGCGGTGTAGATCTAGGAACTGGTCTTGAAAATGATAAGACTTTAGGTATCAACTCTAACTTATCTTTTGCAGCCAATAGAGATTGGGGAGAATATTCATTAACTCCTTTGTCAGCTGTTACACTCGCTCTTCAAAATTTAGATAGAAGTGTGATCGATAAGACTGCTGTTATTGATATATCGAAAGCATTAGGATTTGAAAATGGATGGGTAGAAGGAGATGGTAACTATCATGGGGATCCTTTTGGTCAATTCATGAGTGGAAACTTAATGATGTGGGCAGGGGATTGGGATGTGCATCAATTAAATCTGTACGTAGCTCAGAACTTAGTGAATATTTTAGGTGATGTNGCTTCTAATGGTGCATCTCAAATCACAACAAATGTTATGGCAGATATCATGGCAATNGTTGAAGCGACGACTGGTGCTAGTGGTGTAACTTCTTCAACTACCATTTCATCAGCTCAAAAAAGCTCAATAGAAACAAAAGCNTACGATGCTTTAATTGAAGCAATAGCTGAAGTAGTCTCTGGATTAGAAGCTTACGATGGATTTAGATTAGGTAAAAAGAANCCAGTTAAGATTATTGACCATGAAATGGTCTTGGGTTCTTACTCTGCAGTAACTCATACGCCGGATTATTCTGTAACGGGCGGTGTGATGACACTTAACACTTCTGATTTGGCACTTAATAGATCTACTCTGCAGGATGCTTTAGATCTTAAAGCAGGCGCTGAAGGTGTTCTTATTCAAGTTGAAGTAGGTGCATTACCAACAACGGCTGAAACAATAACCTTCACAGGAAGATTGCTAGACGGAAACGACGCTACGGCTGATGCTGGAGAAAGGGTTATTGAAGTGAACTTCAAGGTATCTGTTGATCCTACTCAAGAAATAGGATCTGCTAACTACGTTTATGTCCCTGCTGATGAAGTAGTGACAGTAACTTATACCGGTGAGGATGGAACTGTAACTGAGACGACAGTGGCACATGATGGAGTTATGGTAACTATAGACAATCCTATAACTGGTGGAGCCCCTGTCTTTAAAGTTGATCTAATGGAGGTCTTCAGTAAGGCCATACCAAAAACAGATCTTTCTACGTACTTCGCGAATGATAAAGGAACTAACGGAGATTATTACGCTGAATTAGAATTTGCTAATTCTTCTCTGCAAACTTCTGCCGGCGAAAGCTTTACAAAAGTTGTAGCGCCTTTCTCTGTAAGCGATTCTCCAACTCCAATTGCTTACGTTTCTGACGTAACGGTTAATGAAAGTAGAGGTTGGACACAAGTTGAAGTTAATTTAAGTAAGCCTGCTGAGCAAGACTTTACCATTAATTATAAATTCACTGGCGGTACTGCTACTGAAGGTGAAGATTATTGGTGGTGGTCAGATCAAGATGGCTATAGACAAATAACCTTCCTTGAAGGTCAATCTAACGCCATCATAAACCTTGATGTTCGTTATGATGATGTAGCTGAAGCAGACGAAACTTTCAATATCGAAATGTCAGTTGCAACAGGGTCTGAAGGCAAGATAGTTCTTGGGTCTGATAGTGTTACTGTAACTATTATTGATGATGATGGTGCTTCCAGTAGCGGAGCAATTGATACAGCAGCTTTAACAGCTAAAGTTATTTCTAAAATCTCTACTACTTTAGCTACAGAGATTAAGACTGTATTAGATGGTAATAGTGGTACATTGGATTCCTCTGCTGCTACTTATACTCAAATCCTGGTAGATGGTAATGCAAGTATCGCAGACGCTAGTGACTATATATCTTCTCAGATAACCGCAGAAAGTGCTGTATATGACGATATTATTTCTGCAGTTATGTCTTTAACTCAGCAATGGATGAGTTATCTAAGAGGTCCTACGCAGACCAACGCAGGTAATATGATTGATGCACCTTCAATGGCAACAGATGTAGCTGCTCTTACTATGGGTATAGACGCTATTAATCTAACTACCTTTGAAGGAACAGCTGCTGATGCTTTATTAACAGCTATTGCAGCAGATATATTTACTAATTCAGGCTTTAAATTTAATAGTGAAGCGCAAGTAGATCCGTCTACTATGGTGTTAACTGCAGATAAAACAGTTGAAGCTTCTTCGGTTTATGACGATGTAGTTATGCCTGCTGGTAAAGGCTTAGTGCGTACCAATTGGGACAATGTAGATAAAGCTTATATAGGCACTAGCGGTGATGATACTGCAACAGTATCTGATAATGATTCATGGCAAATCTACTACAGTGGTGGTGCTGGCGATGATGTCATAACAGGCGGAAGTCGTAATAAGCACTTTATACAAGGTGGTGTGGGTAATGACACAATTAAAACAACCAATGAAGAATATCACAGACTAGAGGGTGGACCAGGTAATGACATTCTATCAGCTTCAAACTTTAATAAAGTTTTATACGTTGGTGGAAGTGGAGCTGATGTTTATGTAATTGAAGCCTCTAGTGATGTTTACTCTGCAAACTCTGATATCCGAGGCGATGATAGAAACAATGACGGCGTGGTTGATATGCTTGAATTCTATCAGAGACCTGGTGCCATACTCGACTTTAAAGACGGTGTAGACAAGATTGGTCTTAAAGGCGATTGGTCTAATAAGGCTCTTGTAATCAAACAAGGTACCAATGAAGGTGGACGAGACATGTCTGAACACGTCTTCCTGTATACCTCTCAAAAAGATGATGCAGGTAACTTCACACAAATAATTGGTATTGTTGCTAATACTTTTGCTGGTAATTTTTCCGCGGATGACTTTGTACTTCTAGACTCTAGCTATAACCAGACTGCTATATCTTCTAGTATTAACGATGTTTCGTTTGCAAGCTCTATTAGTTTTAATGGAGGAAAGAATGTGGGATCGCCTCAATCTGGAGTTGTTATATACAACACTAACGATGCTAGTCCTACTACTTATAGTATATCCGGAGGAGAAGACGCCTCTTTATTTAATATCGACCCTCTCACTGGATCGTTAACATTTAAAGTTGCTGTTTACTCCAGTGAAGTAGTTGATTTTGATAGAAACGGCTCTTATGAAGTTCAAGTAAAAGCAACTTCTGGATCAACAGAAAAAACAGGAAATGTATCTGTTACGGTAGATAATGATACGACTTATGCGTCTTATTCTAATCTTGCTATTGTTCAAGAAACTGACACACAAGGAAACGCTGTTGTTTATATTACAGGTACTTTAACTGATGATTCTGCTGCCTTAAGTTCAGGCGAAGTTAGAGTGTATTTGAGACATGAAACAAAAGGTGCAAGGATTAACTTTGAAGTAAATCAATGGAATGGAACTCTCAATGATGATGGAACCTTTGAAACAAATAAACGTACTCTAGAAAGTGATACACCAAATGGTTCTTGGTATTTAGAAGAAATAAAAGTAGAAGATGATGCTGGCAACTCATTCCGTGAGTACTATAGGGGAGCAACAGATTCTACTCCTTTAAAAGGCACTATCACTAATGATCTGTATCTTGGTAATGACGATACCACGATTGCTTCCTTGTCCGATTTAGCAATTAAAGTTGCTGACGGAGAAATAAGTATAACGGGTAAACTAATGGATGACGGAGCAGCACTTACAGTAGGACAAGTCCGAGTAGAAATAATGCATTCTGAAACTGGTATTACAAAATGGTTTTATGCTGACACGGAACAAATTAATGCTGATGGAACGTTTGAGACTCGTTCAAATGATCTAAAATCATCAGATCCGTCAGGCACTTGGGTACTTAAGTACAGTTACGTTAAAGATGATGCAGGTAATGAGGTATCTGAACGCTATGTAAGAGGTGATGACAATAACCCATTAAAGGCGACTGTAACTAACGACTTGTATTTAGGAGGTGCTGATAATACTTCAGCTACTGCTTCAAATATCACAGCAGTCATGACGACAAATTACGAAGGTAAGGTTGCTATTCAATTTACAGGTCTTGTTACTGATGATGCTGCTCCTTTAACTTCTGGTGAAGTTCACATAAGAGCTACACACACTAAATCTGGTGAGCACATGTGGCTCAATGCTAATGAAAATCAAATAAACTCAGACGGTATTTTTGAAACATACATCAGAACTTTGGAGTCAAGTGATCCTAGTGGAACTTGGTATATATCTGAACTTAGAATAAAAGATGATGCTGGTAATGAGAGTTTTAAGGAATGGAAAGCTCAAGATTCTAGTCCTTATAAATTCAGTCTGACAAACAACGCCTATACAGGTTCTCAGGCAGGCGATGCAACAGGATCAGATTTTGAAGCACCTGCTTATGCCAATCTTTTATTAACAGTCGTTGCTGATGGAGATGGCACTTCAACTTTAAAACTCACTGGAACATTGGCTGATCCAAGTGGAATGGACTATATGTACTTGAGATTTAAGAATGCTGATGATGCGTCTGCACCGAAATTCAACCTTTGGATCGACGATAATCAGATAGACGAAAATGGATTATTTGAAGAAACCTATGCTTTGGATAATGTAATGTCAGGAACCTGGATAGTTGATGATTGGAGAATACAAGATGATCTTGATAACTCTGTGGCTGGTAGAATTGATGCAGGTTCTGCTGGTTCTCCGGAATTAGGCCTTTCATTCCAATATACTAATCCGGTGCTTGATATCAATGATAAGACAGCTCCTGTGTTATCCAACATGACAGCTACTAAAGTTAATGATGGAGATGATACCTATACGCTTAATGTAACTGGTACGTTAACCGATGCTTCTGCGTCAAACAGGGTTGAGCTTAGATGGACCAACACTAATGACCCTTCTGCAAATACGTTTTCTACCATTACTGAAACTTTTGATAGTTCAGGCAATTTCACAATAAGCCAAAACTTAGATAATAAAAAGGGCGGTACATGGATGGTTGATCGTATAATTGTTCGCGATGCACTTGGCAATAAAAGAGAGACCGAAATATCTGATGGAGCATCTAGTTCGGCCTTAGAAGGGTTAACTTTTGATTTAACTTCTACTACGCAAAATGCGTCTGATAAGACAAATGTTGCGCTCAGTAACCTAAATGCAGCTATTTCCGCAGATGGAGACGGCACTTATACGTTAACTTTAACAGGAACAGCTACTGACACATCTGCCGTTAACTACGTGTCATTTACATTTGCTAGTGAAAATACTACGGATTCTATTAATATGCAGACTGGATCTTTTGACGGTAGTGGTAATTTCTCCATGACTCACAATATGGATTCCAGTGACACAGGTATATACGTAGTTAGTCATTAT
>PACY01000032.1 GCA_002700405.1 Flavobacteriaceae bacterium
AGTTTTGCAGGAGAACCTTTAAATACTTATAATAAACTAGTTTTAATGTTTGATTTTGGCAATGTTGGTGATGGCAGTGATAATTCAACCTTTTACTTTGACGACATTACTTCATTTGACCCCTCAGGAGGTCTAAGTCAAATTGCCTTGCCAGTTACTTTTGAAGATCCAACAGTTTATTATTCACTAATTGACTTTGAAGGTAATGGACCCTCTACAATTGTTGAAGTAGGGGGTAATCATTATGTTCAGGTTATAAAAACTGATGAATCTGGCACATCTGCAGGAGTAACTATTGGAACTGAAGAAGGATTTGCTACTAATATTCCAATTACAAATTCTGATACTAGGATGTATGCTCATGTCTATGTAGAGGGTACTGCACAAACAGGCATACCTGTTAGACTAAAGATTGAAAACTCAAATGATCCAACTCAATCTGTAGAAACTGAAGCTTTTACAACGATTGCTAGTGAATGGGAAATTCTAGAATTTGATTTTAGTAATGAAGCAACAGGTACAGCAGAACTAAACACAAATTATCCGTTTAATATGGCTTCAATATTTTTTAATTTTGGATCTGTTGGAAATAATGATATAGTATACTTTTTTGATAATGTTTCCTTTGATTCACCAATTAGTCTTAGTTTAGAAGACCAAGAAATATTTAACTATAAAATTTATCCAAATCCAACATCAAATATAATCAAGATTCTAGGCAATACATCTGTTTTAAATGTGATTGTATATGATGTATTAGGGAAAGAAATACTCAGGAAATCCGTAATAGATAAAATTGATATAAGCTCCTTTGAAAATGGAACTTATTTTATTAGTATATCAGATGGAATAATAAATTTTTCTTATAAGATTATAAAAAACTAAAAAAACAGATTTACATCTTTTTTCTTTAAGTAATTATTGTAATATTGCAGGTATGAATAAAACAGTAAGTGAAGCAATTGAATATAGAAGATCTGTCAGAATTTTTAAAGATCAGGACTTAGATACAGAAAAGGTTAAGGAATGTTTAGTTAACGCTAGTCTGGCTCCAAATAGCAGCAATCTACAAACCTGGGAATTTCTTCATATTACAGATAAAAAAACTATAAAGTCATTAGCTAAAGCTTGCTTTAATCAAAATGCAGCCAAAACTGCAAATCAGCTAGTAGTTTTTGTTGTAAGACAAGATTTATGGAAGAAAAGAGCTCAATCAAATGTAGATTTTCTAAATTCTGTTTTTGATAAGCAGAATGAAAAGAATACTGAAAAAAGAAGAAGTGCTGCTTTAAAATATTATAAAGTTGCTATTCCAACAATGTATACAAACTTCTTTGGTATACTAGGATTATTTAGATATATGTTTTTTAATATAGTAGGATTATTCAGGCCTATATTTAGACAAGTTAGGTATAGCGATATGAGAATTGTTTCACATAAGAGTACCGCTTTAGCTGCTCAAAATTTCATTTTAAGTATGGCTGAGATTGGCTATGATACTTGCGCAATGGAAGGTTCAGATACTACTAGGGTCAAAAAGATATTAAAACTTCCATCTTCTGTTGAAATAAACATGATAGTTGGTTGTGGAGTTAGACATGAAAAAGGAATCTATACTGAAAGATATAGAATTCCTTTTGATCAAGTTTATAAAGAAGTATAACTATTTTCTTTAGTCAATTTTAATTCTATCATCTCTATTGGCTAATTCCCAAGCCGTGTGAAAAATCAATCTTGCTCTAAGCTCTAATAAATCATATTGAATTTTTTCTACTGTATCTGTAGGTTGGTGGTAATCTTCATGTGTGCCACTAAAATAGAAGATTACTGGAATGCCATTTTTCGCAAAGTTATAATGATCTGACCTATAATAAAATCTATTAGGATCATCATCCGCATTAAAAATATAATCTAGATCTATATTTAGATAAAGGTTGTTTGCTTCTTCGTTAATGTCGTGTAGCTCTTGACTTATTTTATCACTTCCAATAATGTATATGTATTCCCTATTTCTTTTTGGTCTTTCAGGGTCTGTTCTACCTATCATATCAATATTTAGGTTAGCAACAGTATTTTCTAGTGGTACAAGGGGATTTTCATCTGTGTAGTATCTTGATCCAATTAGTCCCATTTCTTCTGCTGTTACATGTAAAAAAACAATTGATCTATTAGGTCCGTGTCCTTTATTTGATGCTTCTTTAAATGCTTCAGCTATTTCAAGTATAGCAATTGTCCCTGATCCATCATCATCAGCACCATTAAATATTTCACCATCTTCCATTCCAACATGATCAAGATGTGCAGTTATAATAATATATTCATCTGGGTGCTCATCACCTTCAATATATGCAATAACATTTTTAGGTTTTATATCTGATTTTCCCCACAATTTTTCAAATCTTTTTGGTGGAGGCACCACTTGAAAATAGTTATCCTTTTGTAGGGGGCTTATATTATTAGATACATAATGATTTTCTAAAAATTTAATAGCTAATTCTTGTCCTTTACTTGGTGTTCCTCTTCCTTCAAATTCATCAGACGCGTATACATATAACTTCTCTTTAATTTCTTCAGCCTTTATTGTTTTAGCATATTTAATTGCTTTTTTATCTTTTTTAATTTGACTAAATCCCTGAATTGTAAAAGAAATAAATAGTAAGAATGATAGTATGTATGTTATTTTTATAGTTTTCATAATTGTATTTTTATTTTTTTAAGTAGCTAATTCTTTTATACTTGAAATAAAATGTTCTAAATCCTCTTCATTAGTGTAAACATTTGGACTTATTCTACAGCCTATAACATTTTCGTGATTTATAGCCACGGTAAATATTTGATATTTATCTAAAAGAATTTTGGCAAGTTTTTCTGGGTCCATATTTTTAATTCCAACATTTGCAATTCCACAGCTTTTATGTTTTTCAATTGGAGTATTTATAACAACATTTTTTACTTTCCTTAACCTATCTGACCAGTATCTTTGAATATATCTAAGCCTATTTTCTTTACGATCCATACCAATCATCTCTTGGTAGTCTAAAGCATTATCAACAGCTAGATCAGTATAAACGGGATGTGTTCCAATATGATTTAGTCTTAGTATATTATCTTCTTCATGAATATGACTGGCAAGAAGAGGATTGATTTTTGAGATTTTATTTTTTGAAACATATAAAATCCCAACACCCAAAGGTGTGCTTAACCATTTATGCAGACTAGAACCATAATAATCACAATTCAGCTCGCTAATATTTACTTTAAAATGCCCTACACAATGAGCTCCATCTACCATAACTTCAACTCCATATTTATGAGCCATATCACATATTTTTCTAATGGGCAGGATATGTCCAGTAATATTTATCATATGGCAAACCATTATAAGTTTTGTTTTAGAAGTAATTTGCTCTTCATATAATTTCACTATTTCTTCATCCGACTTGGGATGGTTAGGTACAGAAACAACTTTATTGACAACACCATATCGTTTTGAAACTAGCTTAAACATTTGTTGCATCGAACCATAGTCTTGTATTGCATATATTGCTTCATCACCTTTTTTCCAAGGGAAACCTCCAACAATAAGATCAAGGGATTCAGTAGTATTTCTTGTAACTACAAGCTCCTCAGGACTGCAGCTTAGAAATTTAGCCAATCTAGTTTCTATTCTTCTATTATCCTTGTCTCTATGATATCTCATATAATAAGAGCCTTCAATATTTATTTTTTTTACATGGGAAATAAAATTATTTAATGTAGGATTAGGTATTATACAATAGTAGCCATTTTCAAGATTTAAATAGTCTTTCTTTAAAGTATAGTCTTCTCTTATTTTTTTCCAAAATTCTTTTTCTGAAAGATTCTTTCTGTCAGAATAATCTACATGATTATAATTAAGATTTGAGTCAAAAGAAAGAAATGGGGCGCCAATAGCAGCAGTACCAAATGTTTTTAAAAAATCTCTCTTTTTCATAATCTATTATGAATATAATCTATTTTATTTAATTTCTGATTTGACCAGCGATATTAATTAAATCTGACAGATTTTCTTGGTCATTTTCAGACAATGGTAGTTGATTTGGACTTAATAAATTAGGCATTTCAAAAGGGTTTGTTTGTAAATTAAAAAGTGCTTCAGATCCATCTTGAAATGACATATATTTATGAGTAGAATTTCTTACAGTAAAGTAGTTGTTTCCTTTTTCAGAATATAGATGTGATCTGCTACTACCGGTTATAGTTAAAAGGTTAAAAAAACTATTGCTATCATGAATCTGCTGTGCATGATAAATTCCACATAACTCACTAATAGTTGCAAAAAGATCAACAGTGCTAATTAATGCATCTTCTTGATCATTCATTCTTTCAACTCCCTTACCAGAAATTACCATAGGCACATTTATACCTCCTTTGTAAAGAGATCCTTTTGCTCTTTGAGAATGATACTGTTGAGCAACTGGTCCTGGAGTTCCATTATCACCTATAAAAATAACTATCGTATTGTCTAGATCTTCACTACTGATACTATTAAATAATCTACCCATCTCAGTATCTATTGCTTCAATTGCAGCAAGATAGTAAGGTAGTCGATTAGCATTAATACTAGCTTGATCTTCAGGCAACCCTCCTTGATAATGAAGGTTAGAAGGAGGTAAGTGATAAGGAGAATGAGGTGCATTGTATGCAAGCCATAAAAACCATGGCTGATCTTGATCATTTATCCATGTAATAGCATCATCTGTTAACTTTGTAGTAGCATACTCATTAGAAGTAGTTACTTGTCCATTTAACGTATGAGCCCAATTATAATATGAATCAACACCGCTTTGGGTCATTCCAGAAAAATATTCAACTCCCATATCATTTGGATGAGATGGTTGACTAGGTGGTCCTAAATGCCATTTTCCAATCACCGCACTACTATATTCATTACCAGTATTTGCATCTATATATGTTTGTAATGAGGTTTCCTGGGTTGATAAGTTCTCACCAGCCTCAAGGACATTTGTTCTATAACCGTACTTGCCAGTTAATATAGTTGCGCGAGTAGGTGAGCATGTAGGGTTTGACCATACATTGTTAAATTTAATTCCAGTATTAATTAGGTTTTGAAAGTTAGGCATATAAGGCTTTAATGATCCAATATTATAGCCGGGAGTTGCATCTAATCCCATGTCATCTGTTATAATAAGTAATACATTAGGATTTGAAACTACTTCTCCATTATCGTCTGGAGGACAGCAAAGATCATCTTGATCTTCGTCACTTTTACATGAGAATATTGCTAAAATGACAAGTAGACAATATATATAGTATCTTGATTTTGAATTCATTATCTAATTAGAAAGATACACTCTTTTTTATTAGATCTTCATCTCTTTTAATTATTATTATCGTAGAATCACCAGAATTAAACTCAGATAATGCTCGCATATAAGACATCATGTCTATTATATCATATTCACCCATTTTAACAACGATATCTCCTTTTTTTAATCCAGCTTTAGCTGCAGGTTTGTCTTCTGAAGTAACTGCAGAAATTCTCATTCCACCGCTATTATATAAGTAATCTGGCATTACACCTAATGAAACTCTAAATCTAGGAGTTTCTTCTTCTTTTGCTTCTACTTTTTTAAATGACAATTTATTATTATCATCTAGATCAATTATAATATCAAAAATATAATCAGATATTTCCTTTATTCCTGAATAATTAATTTTTTCATAATCATCACTTGGTTTATGATAATCTTCATGTTGGCCTGTGAAAAAGTTTAAAACAGGAATATCTTCATAATAAAATGAAGCATGATCAGATGATGAAAATCTAGATGTGCTTGATGTATCAAATTCAATTAGATCAAAAGATTTATTATTTGATTTAACGGTTTGTTTAAATAGTGATGAACTGCCTATTCCTGAAACAGATAATTTCTTTTCTTCAGAAAGTCTTCCAACCATATCAAGATTGATCATGTAGTTAATAGATTCTTTACTGATGGTTGGGTTTTTTAAAAAATAATTAGATCCCAGCAATCCCATTTCTTCACCTGAAAAGGCAATGAACATATAATTGTTTTCCAATTTTTGCATTACCAATTTATTTGCTAGGTCAAGCATTAATGCAGTTCCACTTGCATTATCATCTGCGCCATTATGTATTAATCTATCTTCACCACGATAAAGAGAAGAATTCTCATCGCCATAACCCAAATGGTCATAATGTGCTCCAATAACAATTGTATTAGAGCTATTATTATTTATAAATCCAATAACGTTTCTAGCATTAATTTGTTTTCCTTCTTGTTTGTTTTCAAACTCTATTTCTTCATGCGGGTTTGTAGAGTTTTTGAAATAAAAGTCTTGGTAATATTTATCTGTACCTTTAGCACTTACATTTAGGTTAATAAATCTACTAGCTATATACTCAGCAGCAGCTTTTTCCCCAGCAGTTCCTGTTTTTCTGCCTTCTAATTTATCATCAGCCAAATATCTTACATCATTCTCTATATTGTTTTCATAAACCAAATTATTACTGCAGGAAATTAAGAGAATAAAAAAAGATAATTTTATTAGATTCTTCATTGTTTACTATTTAAATTTGCACAAAAATATAAAACCCTTTAATTAATGAGAAACGTATTTTCAATTTTATTTTTAGCATTGATTTTTTCTTGTGCAGAATCTTTAAATGAAGACAATTTAATATATGAAAATGAGACCAATTTTACTTCAGTAAAACAAGTTACATTTGGAGGTGACAATGCAGAAGCATATTGGAGTTTTGATGATAAGGATTTAGTTTTTCAATCAAATTATAATAAATGGGGAGTTGAATGTGATCAAATGTTTTTAATGGGTGTCGATGATACTTTTGAAAATGATATCCCTAAAATGCTAAGTACAGGTAATGGAAGAACAACTTGCTCGTATTTCATGCCGGACAATAAGCATATTTTATATGCTTCAACTCATTTGTATAACTTGGAATGTCCTGAAACTCCTTTAAGAAAAAATGGTAGATATGTATGGCCTGTTTATGATAGCTACGACATATTTGTTTCTGATTTAAATGGAAATATTGTTACTCAATTAACAAACGAAGAGGGCTATGATGCAGAAGCTACTGTTTCTCCAAAAGGAGATAAGATTGTTTTTACTTCAAATAGGAGTGGAGATCTTGAATTATATACTATGAATCTTGATGGATCTGATGTAAAGCAAATTACCAATGTGCTTGGCTATGATGGTGGTGCATTTTTCTCACCTGATGGGTCCAAAATAATTTTTCGTGCATCAAGACCTAAAACTGATGAGGAAGTAGAGGAATATACTTCATTATTAAGCGAAGGACTTGTTCAGCCTACTGAAATGGAGCTGTTTATCTGTAATAGTGATGGAAGTGATTTAAAACAAATTACCTTTTTAGGTAATTCAAATTGGAGTCCATTCTTTCATCCTTCTGGTGAAAAAGTTGTTTTTTCATCAAATTATGAATCTATAATGGGATTTCCATTTAATATATATATGATAGATATAGACGGTAAAAATCTTAAAAGAATTACCTATGGAAAAACATTTGATTCATTTCCTGTCTTTTCAAATGATGGCACAAGATTAGCTTTTTCATCTAATAGAAATAACGGAGGTACAAGGGATACCAATGTATTTATAGCTGAGTGGAAGGATTAATTATTAACCATACTTTTTGTAGCAACAGTCCTAAATCCTAAATGTTCTAGCGAAGTGTCTGGCGTTGCACTCATTTTAGCAGAGATTCTATAACTAATACAGTATTCAATATTGCAAAGAAAAGACCCACCTTTTATAACTTTCTCTTGAGCATAAACATTGTTTGGATTAAAAGCATATTCTGCCCCCTTTGGATTGTGACACGCTGCTTTATCCTCTAACAAGTCTTTATAATAATTAACATTATACCAATCTGAAGTCCATTCCCAAACATTTCCAGCCATTCCATAAAGACCAAAATCATTTGCTGGAAATGATTTTATAGGAGCTAGGTTTTCAAAACCATCTGCCTTAGAGTTTTTGTATGGAAAAGTCCCTTCCCAAGTATTTGCATTATTATTTAAAGAATCATGATTGTTTCCCCAGAAATATACAGCATCTTCCTTGTTTGCTCTTGCAGCATATTCCCATTCAGCTTCAGTAGGCAGCCTTCTTCCTGCCCAGTCACAATATGCTAATGCATCTTCATAGGATATTTGAACTACAGGATAATCATCGTTGCTATATACATCACTATTACCTTTTGGGTTTCTCCAATTTGCACCAATCTTCCACTTCCACCATTGAGATACATCCATAAAATCTGTAATAGGATTAGAGGTTTTACTAAAAATTAATGATCCTGCTTTGAGAATAGAATCATGAAGTTTCTCTGTTCCTGGAGGTAATTGTTTTGCTAAATCATCCCAAATAATATCTCTTTCAGCTGTGGTTTTATAACCAGTTTCTTTAACAAATTCTCTAAACTGTTTATTTGTTACAGGGGTTATATCCATATAGAATCCATCCAAATGCACTTGATGCCTAGGTTTTTCATGAAATAATGCAAGTGTATCAGTATCTAAAGCTCCTTGATAAAAAGACCCAGCAGGTATCCATAACATACCATCTGGTGTTTGTGTTGTGTTTTCTGTACAATTAAAAAGAAAAGCAAGTAATATAAAATGAAAATATTTCATTAGTTATATGTTTCTAATTTTTTTCTCCCATTCCCAAGCTGATAAAATTGCTTGGTCAATAGAAAATTTTGGCTCCCAGTTAAGTTTTTGCATTGCTTTAGAATTGTCTGCATATGCACTTTCAACATCACCACTTCTTCTTTTGCCAATCACATAATTTAATTTAACTCCAGTAGACTTAATAAATGAATTAATAACTTCTAACACACTAGTTCCTTTTCCTGTACCAATATTATATACATTATAGTTTGACTCATTTTTGTTTTGAATTAGATTTTCAATTGCTGCAGTATGTGCTTTTGCTAGATCTACCACATGAATATAATCTCTAATACAAGTACCATCAGGCGTGTTATAATCATTGCCAAATACTGTTATTTTTTCATGTAACCCAGCTGCTGTTTGTGTTATAAAAGGAACAAGATTCTGAGGTACACCTATAGGAAGTTCTCCAATGCTAGATGATTGGTGCGCACCAATTGGATTAAAATATCTTAATGAAATAACATTTAGATTAGAATTTATTTTAGAGTAGTCAAATAAGATCTCTTCACTAATTTGCTTAGTATTTCCATAAGGAGATTCAGCCTTTTTAATTGACTCTTCTTCTGTAATAGGAAGCTTTATGGCTTGACCATAAACNGTTNCATGANGANCTNAANATNAAGTTAAATGAATGATTTAGCTTGTCAATTTCTTGAAGAATATATATTAGACTTGATAAATTGTTTTCATAATATTTTAGCGGATTTTCTACACTCTCCCCAACAGCTTTATATGCGGCAAAGTGTATAAGCCCTATAGCATCATTATGCTTTTTAAATAGTGATTTTACATCATCTTTATTTTTTAGATCAAGCTTTTCAAAAATTGGTTTTGAATTAGAAATATCAGAAATTCCTTCTAATACATCAATTGTAGTATTGGATAGATTATCAACAAGCACCACTTGAAATTTATCTGATAGCTCAACAGCAGTATGTGAGCCTATATAGCCTAATCCTCCCGTTATAATAATTTTTTCCATATGAACTTGATAACCGATTAATCAGAGTTTTATTGCTTCGAAGATACAAAAAAGAGAGCTCCATAATATTACACTAATTAGTAATGTATTATATTTGCTGAAAATAATTTACAAGCACTGTTGATTATGCGGTTTTCACTCAAGATTATTTTAGTTTTTTTACTATTCTTTTCATGCTCTGAAGATAATGATGATTTTGACCCAATTACTCTAAATCTTAGTTATGAAGACCAGACCACTACAAAAAAGGGTGTTGCCTTTAGTTTGTCATCAATTGACAGCTGGGAATATAGGCTTAGTACTTTAAATGCTAAGTGGCACTATTCATGGAATTGGGAATTACAAGATAATTATCCAGATGATGTAGAATTTGTTCCTATGATTTGGGGTGCATCAAACGCCAATAATAGTATTACTAGTAATATTGAATCCTTAGTCACTAGTGGAGATATTACACACTTGCTTGGATTTAATGAGCCTGATCTTGAATCCCAGTCAAATATGACAGTAGATCAAGCAGTTGAATTATGGTCTAGATTAGAAGATACAGGGGCAGTATTAGGTAGTCCAGTAACAGCTGCTCCATTAAACAATTGGATGACAGATTTCATGATAAGAGCATCACAAGACAACCTTCAAGTAGATTTTGTTGCAGTACATTGGTATGGCCCACCAAATCCAACAAATTTTATAAACAAAATTAATGAGGTGTTTGATCAGTATCAGAAACCTATTTGGATTACTGAATTTGCAGTGAGAGATCCAGATGCTACAACTATTGAAAATAATCAATATTCACCTGAACAAGTTTTAGAATTTATGGAAGCAGTATTGCCTGAATTAGAAGAGATGGAATTTATTCATAGATATGCTTGGTTTAACACATCTACTTCTAATCAGAACTATGCTAAGACGGCTACATCCGTAATAATTGACGATGACAATCAAATTACACCATTAGGAGAATTTTATGCTAATTTCACTGAGGACTAGAAAAGATTAATGATGAAATTTTATTTTAAATTATTTAAAGGTTTTAGTAAATCAAGAATACTATTTTTCTTATTCATGTTTAACTTCCTTTATGTTTTTTCACAAAACAATTCTGTGTCTGGAATAGTTGTTGACTCTAATGGTATTCCTCTTCCAGGGGTTAATGTTTTAGTTAAAGGAATGAATATTGGCGCATCAACAGATTTTGATGGATATTATATTCTTGATAATCTTCCAGCTGATGTTAGTCAATTGGTTTTTTCTTCCATTGGAATGGCTACCCAAGAAATTTCAATTGATGGAAGAAATACTATTAATATAACGCTGATGGATGATCTTGTTAGTCTTGATGAAATTGTAGTTGTTGGTTACGGGGTGCAAAAGAAAAGTGATATAAATGGATCAGTGTCTGTTATAGATGTTGACAATGCTATGACACAACCAACTTCTGATTTTTCAGAAATGCTTAGAGGACAGGCTGCAGGTGTAAGAATTACACAGAATTCTGCTAGACCAGGAGGTTCATCAAACATTGTAATTCGTGGAAGAAATTCAATATTAGGAGGTAATAGTCCGCTATTTGTTGTTGATGGTGTCCCAACTGACAATATTCAAGATTTAAATACTGGCGATATAGAGTCTATTGAAGTATTAAAAGATGCGTCATCACAAGCCATATATGGAGCAAGAGCATCAAATGGGGTTATTTTAGTTACCACAAAAAAAGCTAATGAAGGTAAACTAAAAGTTTCATTTAATTCTTTTGTTGCATCAGAAACCCTACAAAGAAACTTTGAATTATATAATCCTCCAGAATGGGTTCAGTTAAGAAGGGAGGCTTTTAGAACAGCAAATGATAATGGTCAGTATGAGTATGATGATTTTGTTTTTTCAGATTTACAGATTGATGTGATTCAAAATGGCAATTATGTAAACTGGGAGGATCTTACAATGCAAGACGGCCAGGTCTTTAGCAATAACCTTAGTCTTAGAGGTGGGGATGCAAATACAAAAACATACATTAATTTAGGTTATTTTGATCATTCAGGTATTGTTCCAGGATCAAATTATAAAAGAGGTTCTATTAGAGCAAAACTAGACCAGAAGGTTAATGATAAATTTAATTTATCAGCCAATTTATACTTAACATCTAGAAAAGAAAATAAAGAATCAGGTTCATTAAATTGGACATTGTTGCCGCCAGTTGCAAAAGCTTTTGATGATGATGGGGAAATCCTTAGATATCCTTTAGGTGATTTTCAGCTATATAATCCATTATGGAATTTAAGGGAGTATATTAATGATTTTGAATCTAATAAAATGAGTATAAATCTAATTGGAGAATATTCAATATCTGAATCTTTAAAATACAGAATGAACGCTTATGTCTACAGGAATAATGCATTTGAAGGAGAATATCTTACTAGCAAACATCAAGGAGGTGTTGCTAGCACAGGTAGAGCAACTATAATTAATTTCAGCAATAAAGAATATCTTATCGAAAATATTTTGACTTATGACAAGTCTTTTGATGAAGAAAATAATATGGATATAACATTAGTGCAAAGTATTAATGAGACAGCTTATTCATTTACAAGAACTAGAGCTACTGGATTTGCAACTGATTATTTAGGTTATAATGGTATACAAGGAGCAGAAAATAATCTTCAAGTCCTTAGAAATGCAAATGAGAGAGCTATACTATCATTTATGGGTCGTCTTAGGTATAATTTAAAAGATCGTTATCTACTAACTGCTACTGCTAGATATGATGGTTCTTCAGTTTTTAGTCAGAACAATAAATGGGGGTTTTTCCCATCATTTGCTTTAGGATGGAAGATACATAAAGAGGATTTTTTAAATGAAAATCTTGATGTAAATGAATTAAAGCTTAGGGTAAGCTATGGTTCTGTTGGTAATCAAGCTATAAGTCCATATCAAACCTTAGGTATTGCCAATCAATATTTATATGTATTTGGCGGCGAGACAAATGTTGGATATTTGCCTGGTACTGATTTGCCAAACCCAAATCTAAGATGGGAAACATCCACGACATTAAATGCTGGCTTAGATTTCGGATTTTTTAAAAATACTTTAACGGGAAGTATTGAAGTGTATAATACAAAAACTACTGATTTATTGGTTAACAGAACAGTTGCAGGCTCATTAGGATATAATACGACTACTTATAATATTGGTGAGACTAAAAATTATGGAACAGAAATATTATTGTCTGGGGATATAATAAGAAAAGAAGATTTAAGCTGGAATGTTACAGGAACATTTGCCAATAATAAGAATGAGATTATCGCATTGTATGGTGAAGTTGATGAGTTTGGAAATCTGATGGATGATGTATCTAGAGAAAGATTTATTGGTCATCCAATCAATGTCATATATCAGTATGCCTTTGATGGTATATGGCAAGTTGGAGATGATATAGCAAACTCACATATGCCTGATGCTCAGCCAGGTGATATAAGAGTAAGAGATGTTAGTGGGCCTAATGGAGTTCCAGACGGTGAGTTGACAGCTGATGATAAAATAATTATTAATCAAGATCCAGATTGGTTCGGATCATTATCTTCTTCATTAAAATATAAAAATTTTGAGCTGTTTACAGATTTTTATTTTGTACAAGGAGCTAAGAAAACAAACAGTTATTTGGCAGCATATGAAGATGGAGGTACTTTGCAAGGAAATTATAATGGTATAAAGGTAGATTATTATACTCCTGAAAATCCATCTAATTCTTACCCTAGGCCTAATAGAACAACGCCTTCATTTCTTTACGCTTTAGCTGTACAGGATGCCTCATTTATAAAACTTAGAACATTACAATTATCTTATTATATGCCAGAATCTGTTCTGTCTTTTTTAAATTTAGATAGTTTTAAAATTTATGCATCGGCAACAAACTTAATTACTTTAACAGATTATAAATCATATAATCCAGAGGTAAATCCAGGGGCTTATCCTGATGGTAGAGAAATTACATTTGGAATTAAATTAGATCTATAAATATTATGAATAAAAAATTTACATATAAAACTATTATATTTTTAATGATATGTGGATTATCATTTCAATCATGTGAAGACTTCTTAGATGAGGAATCATTAACTGATGTTTCATTGGATTTTGTTTATACGACTGAGGAAGGTTTAAATTCAGCTCTCGTAGGTTTATATCATTTAAATAGACTCCATCATAATAATACATCAAGCAATTCATTTAGAACATTGGTAATGCCTGTTAAATCAGATCTTGCTGTGGTTAGAACTGGAGAAATTGGTCTTTGGGCTTGGCTTAGATGGGGTGATTCTCCAATAGGTTATGAGGGCACCTTATTGCACGGATACTGGAAACATTATTATAAAATAGTAGATCGATGTAATGCTATAATTCAAGGTGCAGAGCAGTCTGATTTAGATCAAGAAATTCTAGACAAGCTAATAGCAGAGGTAAAGACTATGAGGGCAAATGCTTACTTCACTTTATATAGAATGTTTAATAATATATATGTAAGAACAGAGCCTACATCTCCTGAAAATGCATTTATTAGAATTGAAGATAAATCTAGTGTTGAAGAAATTTTTAACTTACTTAAAGAGGACTTGGATTTTGCTATTGAGCATTTAGATTGGAATAGTGTTTCTTATGGAAGATTAACTAAAGGAACAGCTCATCATATTAGATCAAAAGTTGCCCTTTGGGAAGAAGATTGGCAGGCTGCAGCGGAAAATGCTGATGCTGTAATTGAATCTGGATATCATTCACTTGTTCAAAATCTCCAAAATGTTTTTGATGGAATAAATGATCATTCTGAGACACTTTTTAATATTCAATTTGAAAGCGATATTGCAGGAGGTGGTAATCGAACATTGATTAATTGGAATTTCACTCCAAACTATGGATTAATTAATGGTGCAAAATATTCTCAAGATATGGGAGGAAAAGGAGGAGGCTTTATTTTTCCAAATAATTACCTGCTAAGTTTATTTGACGAAGATGACCAAAGACTAGACAATACTTATTTTAGAATGAAGTATTATTATAATGATCCAGACAATCTTCCAGCTGGAGTAAGTCTAGGAGATGAGATTGATATCTATCAACCAACTGGAAATACTCAGTCTTTCTATTACCAAAGACTTCATCCAGGATGTTTAAAATTTACTCCACCTGCTGGTTTTGATCCAACAGTAGGTACTCAGTATGCTAACTACATTATTTATAGACTAGCAGAAACCTATTTAATTGGTTCTGAAGCCCATATGAGAATGAATGGGAATGGCGACGCCAAAGCCTTGCAATATATAAATGCCATTAGAAATAGGGCAGGTATTACTCCATTATCATATGTGGATCAAACAGAAATTTTAAATGAAAGAGCTAGAGAATTAGCATTCGAAGGACAGCGATGGTATACCTTAAAAAGAATGGGAATGCTATATAATCAGATTACATTATATGCTGGAGATGACGGTTATAAAGACGAGGCAAGAGATAATATGCAACTTCATTTTATCAACCTTCCTATTCCACAAGATGAATTAGATTTACTAGGCTCTAATTACCCACAGAATGATGGTTATTAATCATTTATATGAATAGAAAGTTTCTTTATTTATTTTTTACACTTTGTTTTTCAATTGCTTTTTCTCAATCTGACAAACCTAATATTATTTGGTTAGTATGCGAGGATCAATCTGTTGATTTTTTTCCTATGTATGGAGATCAAACAGTTGATTTGCCTAATCTTGAATCTTTAGCTGATGATAGTATAATTTATGATAATATGCATGCGACCACCCCGGTCTGTGCACCTGCAAGAAGTGCTATAATTACTGGTATGTATCCAACTACTTTAGGAACTCATAATATGAGAACTTATAATGAAGGTAGGGATACAAATCAACCCTCATTAGGTATTCCAAGTTACTCCCCAAAATTTCCAAACTATATTTTGCCATTCACAAAATATCTTAGGGATCAAGGTTATTATTGCACTAACAATAATAAGCAAGACTATAATTTTAAAATAAGCAATCAGGCATGGGATCAAACATGTAGGTATTGTTCAGGAAAACAAAAAGAAAATATACATTGGAGAAATAGGGGAAAAGATCAGCCATTTTTTGCTGTATTTAATTTTCAAATAACCCATGAAGCTCAAATTTGGTCTCAGGCAAAAAGTAAAATTTATGTAGATGAAAATAAAATAAAAGTTCCGCCATATTTTCCTGATAATCCTATTATCAGAAGAGATATGGCAATTAATTATAGTAATTTAATTAGAATGGATAAGGAAGTAGGTAAGCTTATTCAGGAGTTAAAAAATAAAGGCTTATATGAGAATTCTTATATATTCTTTTATAGCGATCATGGAGGTCCTTTCCCTAGACATAAAAGAGCTATTTATGAATCAGGAACAAAAGTCCCTTTTATGATTAAATTACCTAATTCAAAGCAAGCTGGAACTAGAGATGACAGGCTTTTAAGTTTTGTTGATTTAGCTCCTACAATTCTTGATATTGCAGGTCTTGATATTCCAGAATACATACAAGGTAAATCAATATTGGATAAAAAAATTGAAGAAAGAAAATATTTAATTTCAGCATCTGACAGGTTTGATGAGCATGTAGATAGAATTCGTTCTATTCAGACAAAAAAATATAAACTAATTGTAAATTTTGATACTTCAAAACCCCATGCATTGCCTGTTAGTTATAGAGAAAAAATGCCTATGATGAGAAAAATGAATGAAATGTATTTTTCAGGTGAGCTTGACTCAATACAGCAGCTATGGTTTCAGACCCCTAAAAAAGAATTAGAATTTTATGATCTTCAAGAAGATCCTTATGAAATAAATAATCTAATTGACGCCCCTGTTCATAATTACAAATCCTTAGTAAATCGATTCAGAAAAGCACTTGAAAAATGGATTTATCAAACCAATGATTTAGGTAGAATTTCTGAAAAAGAGATC
>PACY01000033.1 GCA_002700405.1 Flavobacteriaceae bacterium
TTCAGGAAAATGGAAAGTTGTATTTAATCCTGGAGAAGTTGAAGAGTATAACGCTGTAGGAATTTTTGATCAGAATGGTTCAAAGATTTCAGGAACTTTTAGAACAACTACTGGTGATTATGGCTTTATGGAAGGAGTTTCTGAAGGTAATTCAGTTATGATGTCTACATTTAATGGCGCTCGATCATACCTGTTTAAAGGTAATTTAGAAAATGACAGTATAACAGGATATTTTTATAGAGGAAATTATGATAAAATACCATTTAAAGCTTTTAGAGATGAAGAGTTTAGCTTGCCAAACCCAAATAGTTTGACAGTAATGAATGATTCTGCCTCCAATAGATTTAAGTTTTCTTTTAAAGATAGTAGAGGGGTTTTGGTAAGTGATTATGATTCTATTTTTGACAATAAAGTTGTTGTAATTCAAATTATGGGTACTTGGTGTCCAAACTGTTTAGATGAGACTGTCTTTATTTCAGACTTTATTAAGAAAAACAACTATAAAGATCTAAGATTTGTGTCATTAGCGTTTGAATATGCTAAAACAAAACAGAAAGCTATTGAGAACATAAATAAATTAGAAAAAAGATTTGATATTAAATATCCAATATTGTTAGCTCAGTATGGGACAAGTAATAAAGTTGAGGCTCAAAAGAAATTGCCTTCACTTAATCAAGTTATTTCTTATCCGACATTAATTTTTATTGACAGAAATAAAAATGTCAGAAGAATACATACAGGATTTAATGGGCCTGCTACAGGAAAAAAGTATGAAAAATTTAAGAATGAATTTAAAGATTTGGTAATTAAATTGATTGAAGAGAATTAGCTAATATAATTCCATATGTCATTATTCTTATTTAGGTGTTTGTAGGTTTCTAGAATAATTCTGTTTTTACTTTTCGATATATCTTTATCTGTAGAAAGGATTCTTTTAACATATTCTCTAATTGTGCTAATCATAACTTTATCTTCTATAAGGCTAGCTATTTTAAGAGGAACTATTCCGCTTTGTTGAGTTCCCATTATATTTCCCGGACCTCTTAATTCTAAATCTTTTTCTGCAATTATAAAACCATCATTTGATTTCACCATAGTATCTATTCTAGCTTTGCTGTCATTGGTGGTTTTATTCCCAGTCATTAATATACAATAACTTTTATGCTCACCTCTTCCCACTCTTCCTCTTAATTGATGAAGTTGAGATAAGCCAAATCTCTCAGCACTCTCTATTATCATTACAGATGCATTGGGAATATCAACTCCAACTTCAATTACTGTTGTAGATACCAATATATTTGTTTTTCCAGAGATAAATCTTTCCATTTCATAGTCTTTGTCTTGTGACTTCATTTTTCCATGTACTATAGAAATTTGATATTCAGGTAAAGGGAAGTCTCTTGATATGCTGTCATAGCCATCTTCTAAGTCCTTATAATCCATCTTTTCGCTCTCCTTTATAAGAGGATAAACTATATAGATTTGTCTACCTTTTAATATTTCTTCCCTTAAAAATCGAATTACCTTTAAACGGCTATTTTCTTTTCTATGTACAGTAACTATATCTTTTCTTCCTGGAGGCATTTCATCAATTATTGAAATATCAAGATCTCCATATACGGACATTGCTAATGTTCTTGGGATTGGAGTTGCTGTCATAATTAAAATGTGTGGCGGTAAAACATTTTTCTTCCATAATTTACTTCTTTGTGCTACCCCAAATTTGTGTTGCTCGTCAATAATTGCAATCCCGAGATTATTAAACTTAACTTTATCTTCTATTAAAGCGTGTGTGCCAATGAGTAGCTGAATTTTCCCGCTTTCAAGATCGCTATATATTATATTTTTTTCTAAAGCTTTAGTTGATCCAGTAAGTATTTGTATATTGATATTCAATGACTTACATATATGTTTATAATTATTATAATGTTGAACTGACAAAATTTCAGTTGGAGCCATTATACATGCCTGGAAATTGTTATCAATTGCAATTAAGGTTGCCATAAATGCAATTATAGTTTTCCCTGAGCCAACATCTCCTTGCAGNAGTCTATTCATTTGNGCATTACTACCTAAATCATTACGNATTTCNTTTAAAACTCTTTTTTGTGCATTTGTTAATACAAATTTTAGATGATTATTGTAAAANGANTTAAANACATTTCCAACTTTTTTAAAATCATACCCTTTAATTTTTTCNTTTCTATTAATATTTTTTTTAATTAACTGTAATTGAAGATAGAANAGTTCTTCAAATTTTAATCTTTTAATGGATTCCATTAATATCTTNTTAGATTTAGGTAAATGAATATTTACAATTGCACTATTCTTATCTAATAAATTAAATTCTTTNGTAATATANTCAGGTAATGTTTCAATAAATTTTGAATTTATTTCAAGTAATAAATCTTTAATAATACTCCTAATAACTTTATTAGTAANNCCTCGTTTCAATAAATTTTCAGTTGANGGATAGATAGGATCCAAAGATGANCTTANNTTTAAAGTTTCTTTTTTATATAATTCAAGTTCTGGATGAGGAATACTGTATGTACCGTTAAACAGGTTAGGTCTACCATAAATAATATAATTTTTATTTAATTTAAGATTTTCTTTGATCCATTTGTGAGATTTAAACCAAACCAACTCTATAAANCCAGTATCGTCTTTGATTTTNGCAATTAATCTTTTTTTTCTTGGAGCACCTACNTCGTAAANNTCAACTATTTTCCCTATTAGTTGAATTTCAGACTTCGTATTCTGTATTTCATTGATTTTATGATATTTTGTTTTATCTACATACCTATANGGGAAAAAACTTAAAAGATCTTGAAAAGTGAATATATTAAGTTCTTTTTTGAAAAGTTTAGATCTATTAGGGCCAACCCCTTTAAGATAATCAATAGGTGTTTTTAATAAACTAATGTTCATATTATTAAAATTAATATATTTTAAATTCTTATAGGTTTAATTCTAATAATTTATANNAGAGAATTTGTTTATAAAATTTCATTTTTCTAATANCAATTAATAAATACATTAATTAATTTCACTATAAATCATNTTAAATTGAATAACTATTTAAATAATCTTAATGAGGCTCAACTAAAAGCAACTTTACAAACAGATGGGCCAATGATTGTAATTGCAGGAGCAGGATCAGGTAAGACTAGAGTTTTAACCTATAAAATAGCTTATTTGATGACTAAAGGTATAGATCCTTTCAACATTTTAGCGTTGACTTTTACAAATAAAGCAGCTCGTGAGATGAAAGAGAGAATCGCAATGATTGTTGGAGATGAAGCAAAAAACTTGTGGATGGGCACATTTCATTCAGTCTTTGCTAGAATATTAAGAATTGAAGCTGAAAAAATAGGCTATACATCAAATTTCACAATTTACGATACAGAAGACTCACAGAAATTAGTTTCATCTATAATTAAAGAGCTTAATTTAGATAAAGANATATATAAATATAAGAGTATATTTTCTAGGATATCTTCACTTAAGAACAGCCTTATTACTCCNAAAGCATATAGACAAAANAGNGATTTAATNGAATCAGATAAAATAGCNAAGCGTATAAATTTTATTGATGTATATGTAGAGTATATANGTAGGTGTTTTAAGGCAGGNGCAATGGATTTTGACGATTTACTNTTAAAAACAAATGAGTTGTTGTCAAAATTTCCTGAAGTCTTAGCCAAATATCAAAATTTATTCAGATATATATTAGTTGACGAATATCAAGACACAAATCATTCTCAGTATCTTATTGTAAAGGCATTATCAGATAAGTTTCAAAATATTTGTGTNGTTGGAGANGANGCTCAGAGTATTTACAGCTTTAGGGGAGCTAACATAAAAAANATATTAAATTTTCAAAGAGATTATGATGATGTAAATACATTTAGGCTTGAGCAAAATTATAGATCAACAAAAAATATTGTNAATGCAGCAAACAGTTTAATTGACAAGAATGAGAATAAACTTGATAAAGTTGTTTGGACCGAAAATGAAATGGGATCAAAAATTAATGTTACAAGATTACTTACTGATGGGGAAGAAGGTAGGTTTGTAGCTAGTTCAATATTTGAGACAAAGATGAAAAATCAATACAAAAACAAAGATTTTGTCATCCTATATAGAACTAATGCTCAATCTAGAGCTTTTGAAGATTCCTTAAGAAAAAAAAATATTCCTTATAGAGTNTATGGAGGCCTTTCTTTCTATCAAAGAAAGGAAATTAAGGATATTCTAGCNTATTTAAGATTAATTGTAAATAANTCAGATGAAGAAGCATTTAAACGAATAATTAACTTTCCTCCAAGAGGTATAGGTCAAACNTCTNTTGATAAANTAATTGTAGAATCNAAANAAAGTAAAACAACTATTTATGATGTAGCAAAAAANATTGATAAATACAATGGAAATATTAGCGCAAAAATAAGAAGTAAAATNAGTGATTTTGTGCTTTTAGTTGAAAAAACAANANTAATGTTANCAGAATCAGANGCCTTTGAAATAACTGAAGAGGTAATAAGGTCTTCAGGAATCTATAAANTGTATAAAGATGAGGANACAATAGAAAGTATCAGTAGAATGCAAAATATNGAGGAGTTATTAAACGGGGTAAAAGACTTTGTAGATTTTCAATCTCANAACACCCAATTAAAACCAACAATTGAAGAGTTTNTACAAGATGTTGCTCTNGTTACTGATTTTGATCAGAATACTGAAGGTCAAGATAAGGTTTCATTAATGACNATTCATTTAGCAAANGGACTTGAATTTCCATGTGTATATGTAGTAGGTTTAGAAGAAAACCTCTTTCCTAGTGCAATGAATATTAATTCAAGAGACGAACTGGAAGAAGAAAGAAGATTGTTTTATGTTGCACTAACGCGAGCTGAGAAAGAAGTAAATCTTAGCTATGTTAATACTAGGTATAGATGGGGAAAATTGATNGATTCAGAGCCAAGTAGATTTATTGATGAGATAGANGAGAGATATATTAATATTTTAACNCCTATTTCTAGTAAGCAATCTAATCTGTCATTTAANAATATTAATAGAAGTTTTAATAAAAANAANGTTAGATATAAAAAACCTAAGTCTAATNTCCCTTCAAATTATGTAAAACTCAATAAAAGTAATATTAAAACTAATTTATTTGANAATAATTTAATTGTAGGGAATATNGTAAGTCATATAAGATTTGGAAAAGGTGAGGTGTTAAAATTAGAAGGTAAAGGGAATGATGTAAAAGCTGAAATTAATTTTGAAAAAGGAGGTCTGAAAAAATTATTGTTAAGGTTTGCAAAACTTAGAATTATCTCATAAAAAAACCCAATCGTAAAGACTGGGTTTTTTATAGTGTTTATGATAATTTTAACTTCCTGATGTTAAATTCTTCATTTCTTTTTCAATCATATCATAGAACTGATCAATTTTTGGCATAATAACNATTCTAGTACGTCTATTAATAGCTCTATTCTCTGCAGTTTCATTGTCAACAANAGGATCAAAATAACTTCTTCCAGCAGCAATTAACCTACCTGGATTAACATCTAGTTCTTGAAGTACCCTTACAATAGATGTCGCTCTTTTAACACTTAAATCCCAGTTATCTTGCAACACACCACCTTCATANGATCTGCTATCGGTATGNCCTTCTACCATACATTCAAAATCTGGTTTTCCGTTTACTACTACTGCTACTTTTGCTAAAATTTCTTTAGCTCGGTCAGATACTACATAGCTTCCAGTTTTNAATAAAAGTTTATCAGANAATGAAATAAATACNACACCCTTTTCTACATTAACCTCTATNTCAGGATCATTTATTCCAATTTCTTTCTTAAGACTAGTTACAATAGCTAGTGTTACACTATCTTTTCTAGTAAGNGCATCTTGCAATCTTGTGATTTTAAGATCNTTTTCTTGCATGCTTTCTANAGATTTTTCAAGGTTNTCTGCACTCTTTGATGTAAGTTCTAAATAATCTTTAGATTGAATAAACAACTGATCATTTCTCCTTTTTAAATCACCAACTTGTTCTTTATAAGNAACAACAAGAGTTTCTGCTGAGCTTTTTTCTTCAAGACATGAATTTAGTTTAATAGTAGCTGTATTCAATAAGTCTTGAGTTTTTTTGTGTCTATTTTCTAGAGAAGTAAATTCTTTTTTAGATACACAAGAAGACATTATAAATAATGCTCCGAAACATAATAAAACTGTTTTTTTCATTTTTATTTTTTTTATTTTAATAATCCTTCTATAAAAGTAAAAAAAAGATAATTTTTAATTANACTTTTTTTAATCTTTTTAAACCTATGAAATAAAAAATAACACTATAAGTACTATAATGTTTGATTTTTCTATTTAAATTTTTTCTTAGGCCTATTAAATGGTTTAATCTTTTATAAAACGAAATATATCCTGTAAATATTGCTAAGCTATGTTTTATCCCTTTTGTCAACAGATAAAAAACAGAAACTATTAAATCAATAAAAAATTTAAAAAATAATAATATAAATAAATTATCCTTGTAATTTTTTGTAAGCATGTATAGTTGATTCCTGAAATTTAGGTAAGTCTTTTTATGATTTTCTTTATTTAGCGTACCGCCATTTAGATGATATACTTCAGATTTATAGTGATATTTGACATCATAACCTAAATTTTGCACCCTCCAACATAGATCAATCTCTTCCATATGCGCCCAAAAATCTGAATCAAAACCCTTAACGGAATTAAAAACTTCTTTTCTAATAAAGAAACAAGCTCCACAAGCCCAAAATATTTTTGAAATATCATCATATTGTCCAATATCTTTTTCAATAACATTATGAATTCTCCCCCTACAATAAGGATATCCAAATTTATCTAAGAAACCACCAGCAGCTCCAGCATAATCAAACATGTTTTTATTGTTATAGTCAAGGAGTTTAGGTTGAACTATTGCAGTGTTTTTTTCTAATTTAAAAAGCTCTAATATTGGATACGTCCAATTAGGTGATACTTCTACATCATTATTTAAAAGGCAAATTATATCAGCATCAATTTTTTTAATGGCTAGGTTATATCCATATGCATAACCATAATTCATTTCTAAATCAATAATCTTAACATTATTAAAGTTTCTTTTTACAAAACCTGTAGAGTTGTCACTTGATCCATTATCAATAATGTATATATCAATATCATTTGGAGTATTATCAACAACTGAAGGTAAAAACTTTGTTAATAAACTTAAACCATTCCAATTTAATATTGCTACTGCTGTTTTCATTTATATTTTGGAAAATCTTTTACAAACTTATAACATTGGTTAGAATAATCTATACTACAGTAGTAGTTAAATAATCCGTTTGTCAACATCAAATATTCGGCAATAATTTCACTATTATAGATTGATATTTGATTAAATGTTTCCTGATTAATATTAATCTTAGGGGATTTACATTCTACTAATAGGAAAACTGAACCATTTGGTTTATAAACAATTATATCATATCGCTTGGTCAGATTATTTACTTTTATTTTCTTTTCAACATTTATAAGCACCTTAGGGACTTTTTGCTCGTTGATTAAAAACATTATGCAATTTTGCCTGACCCATTCTTCATGAGTTAATAGAATAAATTTTTTACGAATTAGATCAAAAATATATTTCTTGTTATGTCTATTTTTGATTCTAAATTCATAATTTGGGAAACACAAATCTATCATAATTCAAATTTCGTATTTTTTAATGAATTTGTTTAAGCAAATAGAAAATGATATTCAATCTAAGAAATTTTCCCCCATATATCTGCTTATGGGAGAAGAGGAGTTTTATATCAACAAAATTACTAATCTAATTATAAATAATTCTATTTCAGAATCTGAAAAAGAATTTAATCTTAATATTTTATATGGGAAAGACACAAGTGTTGATGAAATAATATCGATATGTAAAAAATTCCCTTTAATGTCCAAATTTCAATTAGTTGTTATTAAGGAGGCTCAAGACTTGTCAAGAACGATAGATCAGCTAACTGTATATACTAACAATTTTTTAGATTCAACAATTCTTATAATTAATTACAAACACAAAACATTAGATAAAAGAAAGAGCTTATATAAATCAATAGCTAAAAATGGAACTGTTTTAGAAAGTAAAAAACTATATGATAATCAGGTTCAGCAATGGATTAGTCAGTACCTGTCAGAGAAAAATATAAAAGCATCTAATAAAGCTGTTGTAATGATCGTGGATTATCTGGGCTCTGATTTAAACAAAATTGCTAATGAACTAAATAAATTAATTCAATTAAAGAAGGATGAAAAGGAAATTTCAGATATAGATATTGAAAAATATATAGGTATTTCCAAAGAATACAACAATTTTGAATTAAGAAAAGCTATTAGTGAGAAGAATAGATTTAAAGCTTTTCAAATAGCTAATTATTTTTCAAAAAACTCAAATTCTAATCCTTTAGTAGTTACAATATCTATGGTATTTGATTTCTTTTCTAAGTTATTGCTTTATCATGCTAATGATTCAGTACCAGATTCAAAAAAAGCTGCAATTTTAAAAATAAATCCATTTTTTATCTCAGAATATAACAGAGCTTCGAAAAACTATTCAATTAAAGAAGTTACTGAGGTTATTTCAATTATTAGGGAATATGATTTAAAGAGTAAGGGTAGTGGAGCAAAAAACATTAGTCATTTAGATTTGTTAAAAGAAATGATTAGCAGAATAGTTTCTTAAAACGTTTTTGGAAACTTTAAAGGATTTGACTCATGCATTATATCATAAACTGAATCAAAAATGTCATCCATTGATGGCTTTGAAAAATAATCACCATCTTGACCGTATGCTGGTCTATGGTTTTTTGCAGTTAATAATTTAGGAGAACTGTCGAGATAATCATAGATATTTTGATTTGATATTAACTCATTTAAAATATATGCACTTGCACCTCCAGAAAAATCTTCATCTACAATTAATAGACGATTAGTTTTTTCTATACTTTTTAAAATCTCATGATCTATATCAAAAGGTATTAATGATTGACAGTCAATAATCTCAGAAGATATATTAAATGTTCTTAATTCTTCAGCAGCTTTTTCAACAAGATCTAATGTAGACCCATAAGAAACAATAGTAATGTCTTCACCGTTAGTTAAATAATCAACTTTACCAATAGGCGTATTGAAATCTCCAATATTTGCAGGGAGCTTTTCTTTATGTCTATATTTATTTAAACATTCAATTACTAAAGCAGGCTGATCTCCTTCCAGTAGCGTATTATAAAATCCTGCAGCTTTAGTCATGTTTCTAGGAACTAAAACATAAATACCTCTTATCAGATTTATAATCCCTCCCATTGGTGATCCAGAGTGCCAAATTCCTTCTAATCTATGACCTCTTGTTCTAATAATAAGAGGAGCCTTTTGTTTACCTCTTGTTCTGTAGTGTAAGGTTGCCAAATCATCACTCATTATTTGAATAGCATATAGTAAATAATCTAAATATTGAATTTCAGCAATAGGTCTTAGACCTCTGAGCGCTAAACCAATACCTTGTCCTATTATTGTGGCTTCTCTAATACCTGAATCAAAAACTCTAACTTCACCATACTTCTCTTGGAGACCTTCTAATCCCTGATTTACACCACCAATTTTACCTGAATCTTGACCAAAAATTAGAACATTCTTATGCTTTTTTAGAATAGCATCAAAATTTTCACGTATAATAATCCTTCCATCCTCATCTGTTGATTTGTCATTGTATTTTGGTTTAATCTCATCAATTTTAACAGGGCTAAAACTTGATTCACTGTATAAATGAGAACTATAATCAGTTTGGGTATTTTTTTTAATTTTTTCTAGCCAATTAGTTAATGCTTGAGTATTTGGTGATTTTAACTTAATCAATTCACGTATTATTTTTCTAGAACAAGCAAAGAACTCTCTTTTTAAGGGTTCTTCAATTGAATTAAGATCATTTAGAATTTTAGCTGTGTTATGGTCAATTGATTCATTAAAAAGATGCTTGATCTGATTTGTTAGTTCTAATATATTGTCTTTTGTCTCTGATATAGACAGCTTTTTAGCTTTTCTTACAGCCTCTCTAACTTCTTTTTTAACTGAATTCTCAATAGACTTTAATTCTTCTTCATTACTTATTTGATTAGCAATCATCCATTCTCTCATTTTAGAATTACAATCGAATTCTTTCTCCCATTCTAATCTTTTTTTAGATTTATATCTTTCATGAGATCCAGAAGTTGAATGTCCTAGAGGTTGAGTTAATTCCTTTACATGAACTAAAACTGGTGAATGATTAGTTCTTGAAATTTCTTCAGCTTTTTGATAAGTAGTAATTAGATTAGGATAATCCCAACCCATAACTTTTATTATTTCATATCCCTTATTTTCATCATCAGTTTGGAAACCGCTTAAAACTTTAGAAATATCTTCTTTAGTTGTTTGATATTTTGAAGGAACAGAAATACCATAATTATCATCCCAAACACTAATAATTACTGGAATTTGAAGAACTCCAGCTGCGTTAAATGTTTCAAAAAAAAGACCTTCGCTTGTAGCAGAATCGCCAATAGTCCCCCATGCAACTTCATTCCCTTTTATAGAAAAATTTTCTGCTTCCAAATTTTTATTTTCTCTGTATATTTTAGATGCTAATCCCAATCCTAGAAGTCTTGGCATTTGACTTCCTGTTGGAGATAAATCAGCACTGGAATTTTTTTGTGTAGTAAGATCTTTCCAATTGTATTTATCATCAAGACTATGAGTTGCAAAAGAACTATTCATCTGTCTTCCAGCACTCATGGGATCATAGTTAAGGTCAGTATGACCATACAAAGCAGAAAAATATTGTAATGGGGTAAGCTCTCCAATGGCCATCATAAATGTTTGATCTCTATAATAACCAGACCTGAAATCTCCATCTCTAAATGATTTAGCCATAGCAATTTGAGGCAGCTCTTTTCCATCACCGAATATTCCAAAACTAGCCTTTCCATTTAACACTTCTCTTCTTCCTAACACGCTACATTCTCTACTAGTAATAGCTATTTTATAATCATTTATAATTTCTTTTTTGAAATCTTCAAATGAGAGAGAAATGTTTTTTAATGTAGAGGATTGCATCAATAAAAATTAACAAGCAGCAAGATAATTAAACTATATACTATATCCAATTATGAAATTAGCGAAAACATAAAATTGTTTTAGAAGTTAGGACTTAATCCGTAATCATTATGGAAGTCTTCAAGTATTTTAATTACCTCTTCTTTTTCATCAACAATATGAAAAATACACATATCATCATTGCTTACGGTCTTGTTGTTTTTCATCAATGTTTCTTTAATCCAATCAATTAATCCTGACCAGAATGTGCTGCCTACAAGAATTATAGGGAATTTTTCAATTTTAGTAGTTTGAATTAAAGTAATAGCTTCGAATAATTCATCTAAAGTTCCAAATCCTCCAGGCATAACAACAAACCCCTGTGCATATTTCATAAACATAACTTTTCTTACAAAAAAATAATCAAAATCTATTTTTTTATCATGATCTATATATATGTTATCACTTTCTTTCTTTTCAAAAGGCAGTTCTATGCATAGTCCTATAGATTTTCCGCTAGCCTCTTTAGCACCTTTGTTCGCAGCCTCCATTATCCCTGGACCTCCACCTGTAATTACACCATAACCATTTTCTACAATTGATGAAGCTATTTCTTTAGCTAACAAATAATACTTATGATCACTTTTAGTTCTTGCTGAACCAAAAATTGATATGGATGGTCCTATTTGACTCATTTTCTCATATCCGTTAACAAATTCTCCCATAATTTTAAATATAGACCATGAGTCATTTGTTTTTATTTCGTTCCAGCTTTTTGGATGACGCTTATTCATAATAATAATTTTTTAATTTTTAATTTAATTCTTTTTTTAGAAATATAGCTGTGTGATTGTTTTTATAAGATAGGATCTCTTCTGGAGTACCGCTAAAAACAATCATACCGCCCTTATTTCCGCCTTCCGGGCCAATATCAATAATATGATCAACAGTTTTTATAACATCTAAGTTGTGTTCAATAATCAAAACCGTATTTCCTTTATCAACCAACTTATTTAATACACCCATTAGAACTTTAATATCCTCAAAATGTAGGCCAGTTGTTGGTTCATCTAATATATAAAAAGTATTTCCAGTATCTCTTTTTGATAATTCTGTTGCTAATTTAATTCTTTGTGCTTCACCTCCAGACAGCGTAGTGCTTTGTTGCCCCATTGTTATATATCCAAGTCCTACCTCTTGGATTGTTTTTAGCTTCTTATATATTTTTGGTACATGTTTAAAAAAATCAACTGCAGTATTTATAGTCATATTAAGCACATCATTTATTGATTTTCCTTTATACTTTATTTCTAGAGTTTCTCTGTTAAATCTTTTTGACATACAGCTCTCACATTCTATATATACATCTGGAAGGAAATTCATTTCAATTAATTTTAAACCACCTCCTTTACATTCTTCACAACGTCCTCCTTGGACATTAAAACTAAATCTCCCAGGTTTATAACCCCTAATAACTGATTCGGTTAATAAGGAGAATAAGCTACGGATTTCAGTATAAACACCGCAATATGTAGCTGGGTTGCTTCTAGGAGTCCGTCCAATGGGTTTTTGATCTATATTAACAACTTTATCAATATTTTCAATTCCTTTAATAGACTTATAGGTTAATATATTTTTTTTCCCATTATATAAATAGTTGTTTAAAATTGGATACAATGTTTCATTAACTAAAGTTGATTTACCGCTTCCTGAAACTCCAGTAACACCTATCATTTTGTTCAAAGGGAATGATACATCTATATTTTTTAAGTTATTTCCTTTACAACCAAAAACATCTATTGATTTGCCATTTCCTTTTCTCCTTACCTTAGGAGTTTCTATAAACCTAATATTGTTTATATAATCAGAAGTTAAAGATTGACTTTTTTTAATTGAATCTAAACTTCCTTCATAAATAATTTTACCTCCGTCTTTGCCAGCTGCTGGACCTATATCTATTATGTGATCTGCACGAGTGATCATCTCTTTATCATGCTCTACTACAATTATTGAATTACCTAGATCTCTTAAGGATTCTAATGATTTTATTAATTTATCATTATCTCTTTGATGTAATCCTATGCTAGGTTCATCAAGGATATATAATACCCCTATTAATTGAGACCCAATTTGTGAGGCTAGCCTAATACGTTGACTTTCACCTCCAGAAAGCGATCTTGATGATCTGTTAAGTGTTAGGTATTCTAATCCGACATTAACTAGAAATTGTAATCTTTTATTTAGTTCTTTGATTATTTCCTCAGATATTATTTGTTGTTTGTTAGATAATTTTGGGGTTATTTTGTTAAACCAGCTACTTAGCTCATTAATTTCCATATTTACCAGATCGTCAATAGTTTTTTCATCTAACTTAAAAAATAATGACTCTTTTTTGAGTCTTGATCCTTTACATGAATGACAAACTATTTTATCCATATATTTATTTGCCCACCTTCTTAATGCGATAGATTCTGAGTTTTTATACTGCTCTTCAATGAAATTTACTATTCCTTCAAATGTGATCTCATATTTTCTATTTACTCCTAAAGTCTTATTATTTATTATAAGTACATCATTTAGACCATAAAGAATTGCATTTAATGCTTCTTTAGGAATATTTTTTATGGGTTCTTTTAGTGAAAAGTCAAATTTTTTAGCTATTAATTTAATTTGCTTATTAATCCAGCTGCCAGATGTATTTTTAATTAATTCTATTCCATTTTGCGAAATGGATAAATCCCTGTCAGGAATTAATCTGTCAATATTTACTTTTTTCACACTTCCTATTCCATTACAACTCTTACAAGCTCCCTTTGGAGAATTAAATGAAAAACTATTTGGATCAGGTATTTGATATGAAATACCTGTTTTTTCACACATTAGATTTTTACTAAAGTATTTTATATGATTTCCTTTTTCATCACAGATTAAAATAGAATCTTCACCATGGTACATTCCAGTCTCTATACTGTCTTTTAGTCTATTGGATTTCTTATTTATTTTAGTTAAATCTAATCTGTCTATAATTATTTCGATATCATGATTTTTATATCTATCTAGCATTAGATCATTTGTTAAATCGATAAATTCACCATCAATCCTTGCTTGTGTATATCCTTTTTTAATTATCTGTTGAAATAGTTCTCTATAGTGCCCTTTTCTGGCTTTGACTAATGGAGCTAGTAGATATATTCGATTACCAACATATTCTTTTTCTATTAACTCCTGTATTTGATCAATTGTATACTTAACCATTTTCTTCCCTGTATTATAGCTATAGGCTTCACTAATTTTAGCATACAATAGTCGCATAAAGTCATATATTTCAGTTATTGTTCCTACTGTAGATCTTGGAGATCTGTTAGTTGTTTTTTGTTCTATAGCAATTACAGGAGAAAGTCCATTTATCTTATCAACATCAGGTCTTTCAAGATTAGATAAATATTGTCTAGCATAAGCTGAAAAAGTTTCTATATATCTTCTTTGACCCTCTGCATAAATTGTGTCAAAAGCTAACGAAGACTTTCCACTACCAGAAAGACCAGTAATCACAACCAGCTTGTTCCTAGGAATTATTAGATCAACATTTTTTAAATTATGTGATCTAGCACCATAGATTTCTATGTTTTCTTCAATTTCTAGCATAAGTTATTATAGTGAGGATTTATTAAAATCCTATAGCAGTGTCATCCCCTCTATTATCAGCACCACCTTCCAAAAAACCTGAAGGAAGAGCTAATATTCCATCTACAATTCCAATAGGATCTTTATAGCCAATATTATATCCAAATAGCTTTAGCTCTTCAATTAACTTAGGGCTAAATGAATTAGATTCAATTTTTATTGAATCAGGCATCCATTGATGATGAAATCTAGGAGAATTTACTGCCTTATTCATGTTCATATCAAACTCATGCACATTTAATATTGTTTGCAGTACAGAAGTTATTATTCTTGATCCACCTGGAGATCCTAATGTCATTAGCAATTTATTATCCTTTTCAACTATTGTGGGTGTCATTGAGCTTAACATCCTTTTTTGAGGTTCTATTTTATTTGCACTTCCACCTATTAATCCAAACATATTTGGTGATCCAGGTTTAGAGCTAAAATCATCCATTTCATTATTTAGAAAAAACCCTAGTTCAGAGCAATATAATTGTGATCCATATGTGCCATTTAAGGTTGTTGTAACTGAAATAGCATTTCCAAACTGATCAACAATGGAGTAATGAGTTGTCTCTTCACTTTCTAATATTTCAACTTTTCCATATGATATTTCATCAGATGGGGTAGGAGAGTCGAAAGAAAAATTACTCATCCTATCTAATATATATTCATCTGAAACTAATTCTTCTTTAGGAATACTTACAAAATCTGGGTCTCCCAAGTAATAACTTCTATCTGCAAAAGATCTTCTCTCAGCTTCTACTAGAAGTTTGAAATAATCTAATGAATTATGTTCCATTTTGTGAATTTCATAAGGCTCAATCATTTTCATTATTTGCTCTAAGCAGATTCCTCCACTTGAAGGAGGAGACATGGAAATAATTTTTAAATTATCATAGCTAAATTCAATAGGATCTCTCCAAACAGCTTCATAAAGCTCTAAATCTTTTAATGAGATAATACCATTATTGTCATTAATAAAGTCTACTAGTTTTTTTGCAGTTTTACCTTTATAGAACTCATCTCTTCCGTTCTTCATAATTCTGTCTAAGGTATTTGCTAGATTTGGAAATTTTAATGTATCTCCTCTGTTTATTTTTCCTTGAAAAGGAATTTTCTCTTTATTAGCTAGTTTAAAATAATTTTGATGTCTTTTTATTCTATTGCTTTGTTTTTTTGTAATAATTATCCCATTTTTTGCCAGATCAATTGCAGGCTGAAACAATGCCTCTATTGGAAGGGATCCAAATTTGCTATGTACTTCAAAGATTCCGGCAATTGTTCCTGGAACACCAACAGCCATTGCCCCAACTAAACTCATGCCTTTAATAATATTACCTTCATCATCTAAGTACATGTCTTTTGTTGCGGTAAGTGCAGCTTTTTCTCTGTAATCTAATGCTCCTGTCTGACCATCTGCTTTTCTGTACACCATGAAACCACCTCCACCAATGTTTCCAGCAGACTGGTAGGAAACTGCTAATGCTAGATCTGTAGCAATCATGGCATCAAATGCATTTCCTCCTTTTTTTAAGATTTCAACTCCAATTTTACTAGCTTCTTCTCTAGCAGAAACAACCATTCCATTTTTAGCTATTAATCCTTGATTTGTAGGCTTGTCAATACATGAGAATATTATAATAAAAAGGCTAAATAAGTAGAGTAAATTTCTTTTCATTTATAAGCTATGTTAAATTATTTCTAAAATACAAATTCAAATTTAGTTTAACATGGCTTAAGTAGTATATTTGCATTATAATATTTTTAGATGCCATTAATAAAATCAATTTCAGGAATAAGAGGTACAATTGGAGATAAAGTAGGAGAAGACTTAACTCCTACAGATATTATTTTATATACATCTTCCTATGCCATGTGGGTAAAAAACAACTCGAATAAAAAACTAAATACAATAGTAGTTGGTAGGGACGCAAGAATTTCTGGAGAAATGGTTCAGGGTTTTGTAATTGACACTCTAATTTCATTAGGATTTAATGTTGTTAGTTTAAACCTATCAACAACTCCTACCGTAGAAATTGCTGTTCCAATGGAAAATGCGGATGGAGGTATAATAATAACAGCAAGTCACAATCCAAAGAACTGGAATGCTTTAAAATTATTAAACTCAAAAGGAGAATTTCTTAGCTCATTGGACGGACAAGAGGTCTTAAAAATTTCTAAAACCTTCAATGCTGACTTACATCAACCAGAAAAAACAGGAGAGTTAGTTGAGAAGGACAGCTATATAGATATTCATATTAATGAAATACTAAAATTAGATTTAGTAGATATAGAATCAATAAAGAATAGAGGTTATAAAATTGTTGTTGATGCAGTTAATTCAACTGGAGGTATAGCAGTGCCAAAACTTTTAGAAAAACTTGGAGTAAATGTTATAAAATTATATTGTGATCCAACTGGGGATTTTCCGCACAACCCAGAACCGTTAAAAGAAAATCTCTCAGATTTATCTAATCTAGTGTCAGAACAAGAAGCAGACCTTGGAATTGTTGTAGATCCCGATGTCGATAGATTGGCTTTTGTATCTGAAAATGGAGATATTTTTGGCGAAGAATATACATTAGTTGCATGTGCTGACTATGTTTTAGGTATTGTTCCAGGCCCTACAGTGAGTAACCTTAGTTCTACAAGAGCATTAAAAGATGTCTCGGACACTCATAATTGTGAATATAATTCTAGTGCAGTTGGAGAGGTTAATGTTGTTGAAATGATGAAAAACACTAAAGCAGTTATTGGAGGTGAAGGTAATGGAGGAATAATACTTCCTAGTATTCATTATGGAAGGGATGCTTTAGTTGGTATAGCATTATTTTTAAGTCATCTTTCTAAAAGTGAATTGAAGTGTTCAGAGCTAAGAGATAAATATCCTAATTATTTTATGAGTAAGAAGAAAAAACAGCTAGATTCAGGATTTGATTATAATAATATGATAGAATACCTTAAAACTAAATATGCTTCAGAAAAGATAAATTTAGTTGACGGATTAAAGATTGATTTTTCAGATTCATGGGTTCAACTTAGAAAAAGTAATACGGAACCAATTATTAGAATTTATTCAGAAGCTAAAACTCAAGCTTTAGCAGATGAAATATCAGACAAATTTATTCAAGAGATTGAGTCTATCAGCTAGTTAATTTGGCTGAGGGGTCTTGTTTTTGTGTTTCCACCTTCTATGAGACCACAAATATAAATCAGGTTTAGTGTAAATTTCTTTTTCAACTAATTTCATGTACTTATCAGTTAGTTCGTAGTCTTTATAGTCTCTTGGGGTTGTAGTTATTTTTTCAAATGTGACCTCATAGTAACCTCTTTTTAGTTTTTCAATTTTCATAAAAACTAATGCAAAGTTGTGTTCTTTTGCTATCATTTCAGCGCCAGTATGTATTGGAACCCATATATTCATAAAATAATTCCAATGATGTGATTTTTGTAATCGAGGAGTTTGGTCAGATGCAAATGCGTATAAATCTAATGTGCCTGATTTAGCATTTTCTGCAATTGTTTTTCTAGTTTCTTTTGTATGTATTAAACGCCCGTTGTATCTGCTACGAATTCTTTTAATTAGTCTATCAAAGTATTTGTTTCTTAATCTCTTATATACTGCATAAAAATTATATTTTATAAATCTGTCTATTATAAACATCCATTCAAATCCATTAAAATGACCACAAAGTACAATTGCACTTTGGTTATTATTCTCAATCTCATTAATTACTTCAATGTTTTTGAATTTGAATCTTGATTTCATCTCATCCTCTGAGATATTAAGTGACTTAAAAGATTCCATAAATGTATCTGTAGAATTTATTACAGATGTTTTGCTGATTTCTTGTATCTCTTCTTCAGATTTGTCTGGAAATACCATCTTTAAGTTATTATAGATAGTTTCTCTTCTATATCTAACTACATAATATACTACAAAGAATAATAAATCTGAGAGAATATATAGAACTCTAAAGCTTACCCTAGATATAACCCAAATTATTGGGTAATAAAATATATAAGATAGTAGTTTCATCACTTAAATAAGTATGAGGCAAATATATGTTATATTTGGTTTGAATAATTAATATTAACTAATATTTAATTCAAATTTTGACAAGCTTTCTTTTAATAATTGCTAATGTAATCTTCTCATATAGAGGATTTAAAGACAGGTATTTTTTTGATAAGTATAAGTTTAACCCTAATGCAATAAAAAAGGGAGAAAACATAAGGTATGTATCTTCAGGATTTCTACATGTCAATCAAGGCCACCTTTTTGTAAATATGTTCACTTTATTTTTCTTTGCTCCGGTCGTCATTAGATTGCTAGGAGACATAAGTTTTATATTAATTTATTTAGTTAGTCTTTATGTCGGAAATCTTATAACCTATAGATTAAATAAACATAGAATTAACTATAATGCAGTAGGGGCAAGTGGTGCTGTTATGGGAGTAGTATATTCTTCAATCTTATTATATCCTGACATGACCCTTTATTTTATTATAATTCCAATGCCAGCATATGTTTTTGGGTTATTATATCTATGGTATTCAATCTATTCAATGAAGAACGTTAGAGATAATATTGGCCATGAAGCTCATTTAGGTGGTGCTATTGCAGGGTTTTTTCTAACAATTCTTCTAAAACCTGATATATTGGCAAATAGCTTTTTTACTGTATTAATCCTTATGATTCCAATAATTTATTTTTATCTGAAGAATAGATAATATAAAATACTATTTTTGAATTTGTATATGATAGATAATGATAATATAATTGCATTAGCGACTGCTTCAGGATCAGGTGCTATTTCTATAATTAGAGTCTCAGGTCCAAAAACTATAGAGATAACAGACTCGTTATTTAAATCTAAAGATGGCTCTAATCTTCTAGAAAAAAACTCACATACTATAACCTTAGGAGATATAGTAGATAATTCTAGAGTAATTGATGAAGTTTTGGTTTCACTATTTATTTCGCCAAAATCATATACGGGTGAAAACGTGGTAGAAATCTCATGTCATGGAAGTAGTTATGTGCAAAAGGAAATAATTAAGTTATTCATAGATAATGGATGTAGGGCTGCAAAGGCAGGAGAGTTTACTTTAAGAGCATTTTTAAACGGAAAAATAGATTTAAGCCAAGCTGAGGCAGTTGCTGATTTAATATCAAGCAAGAGCTCAGCTTCTCATAAGATCGCCTTAGATCAAATGAGAGGAGGTTTTAAGAGCGATATTAAAGAACTAAGACAACAGCTTTTAGATTTTGCCTCTTTGATTGAATTAGAATTAGATTTTACTGAAGAAGATGTAGAATTCGCAAATCTTAAAGAATTAACTAAACTAATCCATAAAATAAAAAATACAATATCAATTTTAATAGATTCATTTGCTACGGGAAATGTAATAAAGAATGGTATCCCAATAGTAATAGCAGGCGAACCAAATACAGGAAAATCAACGCTGTTAAACGCAATACTTAATGACGATAGGGCAATTGTTAGTGATATACCAGGAACAACCAGAGATACAGTTGAGGATGAGCTAATATTAGATGGTATTAATTATAGGTTTATTGATACAGCAGGAATAAGAACTACAAAAGATGAAATTGAGAGTATTGGAATAAGTAAGACATTTGAAAAGATTGAAAACTCTACCATCATACTTTATATGCTTGATTGTTCAGACATTAATAAGGATAAAATAGAATCATCTAAAGCGATTGTAAATAAAATAACAAATGATTTTTCAGATAAAAAACTACTTATAGTTGCTAATAAAATTGATATTGGAGACAGTAAATTGGTTGAATCTAATTTCAGTGACTTTTCACTTTGCTGTATAAGTGCAAAAGATGGCACTAATATAGAGAACTTGAAAAAACACATTTCATCGTGTGTCGATTTAAATGAATTTAACACAAGCTCATCTATTGTAACTAATTCTAGACATTATGACTTGTTATGTAAAACATCTATTGAGATTGAAAATGTATTAAAGGGAATTGATAATAAAATATCAGGAGATTTATTAGCTATTGATATTCGTCAAGCACTTCAGCACCTAGGTGAATTAACAGGTGAGGTTACAAATGACGAGGTTCTAGGTAACATATTTTCTAAATTCTGTATCGGGAAGTAAGTGATTGAAAATCAACTAGTTACACAAATATAATCATTTTTTTTGTTATGTCAAAATTATTGTAAATTGTAGGTATGAACGCTTTTATTGCTGTATTACTAGTGTTTTTCGCTGGTGTTTTAATTTTTTGTTATGGTCTCTGGGAAGACAGCGACTACAGCACTACTTACTCATCAAGCATTGGTGAGAGTGACTTTAGGACATATGGAAAATTTGTAATGACAGGTGCGTTGATTATCCTTCTAATAGTGATTGTTGTATCCAAATAAATTGTTTGTTGTAAAATGAATTTAAAAGTTGTTAGATATAAAAATTATGGATGCACTATGGAATCAGAAGAAGATGAGACACCATATGGCAATAAATTTTTTTGGTCTTTTTTTGAACTTAATAATGGAGAAATTATTGATTTGAATTTCACAGAGAACTTTAAAAATGGGAAGGTGTCTTCTATTGATTATCATTTTGCATATACTAAACACGAATTAAAAAATGGAGAAGTTATTGAATATAAGTTTGGCAATGCTAAACCAAATACCAAAGAAATATCTGATGAGTTTTTTGATTGGTTTGATTCTCTTCCGCCAGCAAAAGATATAAAAGAACTTTATTGCCCTTCAGAAAATGAAGAAAAATGTGTTAAAGAGTTCTTTAATAAAAACATATTGGAAACTAAAGAGGTTGCAACAAATATTGTTAATGTCTAAATCATAGGCAATCTTCTTCTTTTAAAATTATTGTAAATTGTAGGTATGAAAAAGGTGTTTTATTTATTTCTTGTCTTTGCTTTTTTGTCTTGTGGTATGTCAACTACGGAATTGGAAGAAGCAGTTAAGCAAAACATAATTGAACAATTAAATGAAAACCCTGATGCTAAAGGCACTGAAGTTGTAGATTTTCAACTTGTACATAAAGGTGGTAATGAATACAAGGGGGTTATTGATT
>PACY01000034.1 GCA_002700405.1 Flavobacteriaceae bacterium
CAATCTATAATAACTTGATCAAAATCATCACCACCTAAATGGGTATCTCCATTTGTTGATTTTACTTCAAATACACCATCTCCTAGTTCTAAAATTGAAATATCAAAAGTCCCACCACCAAGGTCAAATACAGCAATTGTTCTGTCTTTATCAGATTTATCTAAGCCATATGCTAATGCTGCTGCAGTAGGCTCATTGATAATTCTTTTAACAGTTAAACCTGCAATTTCACCAGCTTCTTTAGTAGCTTGTCTTTGAGAGTCATTAAAATATGCAGGCACAGTGATAACTGCTTCTTCAACTCCAGTTCCAAGATAGTCTTCAGCAGTTTTTTTCATTTTTTGTAGAATCATAGCAGACAGCTCTTGTGGAGTGTATAATCTGCCTTCAATATCTACTCTAGGAGTATCATTATCTCCTTTTACTACTTTATAAGGGACTCTTCCTGTTTCTTTTTTAGATTCAGAAAATTTATTACCCATAAATCTTTTAACTGAGTATACAGTTTTGGTTGGATTTGTAACGGCTTGTCTCTTAGCAGGATCACCTACCTTAATTTCACCACCTTCTACAAATGCTATAACAGAAGGTGTCGTTCTTTTTCCTTCTGCATTAGGTATTACTACAGGCTCACTACCTTCCATTACAGAAACACATGAATTTGTAGTACCTAAATCAATTCCAATTATTTTACTCATAATTTTAAATTTTTAATTATTTCAAAATATACTTGTCAATCATTATGCCATTACTATTTATGTATTAAATTGTCAGTTTTTATGTATATTTACTGCCATATTGTCATTTTTTCAGGTCAAAACTAATTTTTAAAAACCATTAGAAAATGAGTTAGTGCTATAATATATTTTATTAATTTTACATGCTCATTTATTTAAAATAATGTCTAAGGCAAAAAAAGAATATAAAAGAATTACTGTCAAATCACTTCTAGAGATGAAGATAGAGGGTGAAAAGATATCTATGCTAACTGCCTATGACTTTACTACAGCCACTATTGTAGATAAATCTGGGATTGACATAATTTTAGTAGGAGACTCGGCTAGTAACGTAATGGCTGGGCACGAAACCACTCTTCCTATAACTCTTGATCAAATGATCTATCACGCATCTGGCGTGATAAGAGGTGTTGAAAGAGCTCTTGTAGTTGTTGATTTACCATTTGGCACATACCAGAGTGATCCTAAAGGAGCTCTACAGTCTGCTATAAGAATAATGAAAGAAAGCGGAGCCCATGCCGTAAAACTAGAAGGAGGAAAAGAAATAAAAGACTCTGTTAAGAGAATTATTAAAGCAGGTGTTCCTGTAATGGGTCATTTAGGCCTTACACCACAATCTATATATAAATTTGGAACATATACTGTTAGAGCAAAAGAAGAAAAAGAAGCTAAACAACTTTTAGATGATGCTATAAAACTAGAAAAGATAGGCTGCTTTGCAATTGTTTTAGAAAAGATACCATCAGATCTTGCAGCTAAAGTTGCTAAAAAAGTTAAAATTCCGGTAATTGGAATTGGAGCTGGGAATAAAGTTGATGGACAAGTGTTAGTAATACATGATATGCTAGGGATGACTAAAGAATTTAATCCAAGATTTTTAAGAAGATATATGAATCTTTATAACGATATGAGCAAAGCGATCTCTAAATACTCAAAAGAGGTTAAAAGTGGTGATTTCCCTAATTCTAAGGAGCAGTATTAACACCTCTCCTTATGAGAATCTTATCAAATAATCAGAATTTACAAGTTCTTTTTGAAGACAATCACTTAATTATAATAAACAAAAGACCTGGAGATATTGTTCAAGGAGATAAGACAAAGGACACTCCCCTAGTAGAAGTCGTAAAAGAGTATATAAAAATTAAATACGAAAAGCCAGGAAATGTATATCTAGGAATAGTTCACCGAATTGATAGACCTACCTCAGGAATAGTTATGTTTGCTAAAACCTCTAAAGCTTTATCTAGAATGAACTCAATGTTTAAGAATCAAGAAGTTGAAAAATTATACTGGGCAATTACCCAAAATAAACCTGATGATAAAGCTGGCAAGCTAATTCATTGGCTAAGGAAAAATCCAAAAAACAATAAGTCGACACACTTTTCAAAAGAAACTAATAATGCAAAAAAAGCGGTTCTTAATTATAGAATATTAAAAACACTAGAAAACTACTATTTGTTAGAAATTAAAATGGAATCTGGAAGACATCATCAGATTAGATGTCAATTACAAGCTATTGGATGTACTATTAAAGGAGACATAAAGTATGGCTCTAAAAGAACTAATCCTGATGGAAGCATTGATCTTCATGCAAGGAACTTACAGTTCATTCATCCAGTTACTAAAAAAGAAATTGATATTACTGCTCCAGTAAGGGATGAAAAAATATGGAAAAGCTGTATTTAAATAACTTTGTATAAATTTGCTATGCAACTAGTATGAAACATACCATAAATATATAGGTAAATGCTAAAATACTTTAAACACTTTCTACCATGCCTTTCAGCTATTCTTTATTTGGCGGTAATTTCAATGGGTGAATACTATCCGACTATTTTTTTAATTGGATTCTCATTATTTCTTGTAATTGGGGATTATATACTTCCTAGGGATAAAAATATTCAACAATTTTCTTATCCAAGTATATTAGATTCTTCAATGTATATCAACCTTCCTGTCTTATCCATTGTAGTAATATTAACTATATCTATTCTAAGCAATACTTTATCTCAATGGCATATTAGCATCCTAGACTTATATTATTCTACTGATTTTATTAGTTTAAAAAATTCTTTTAACCTAATTGATAAGATTGCTTTAATAATTCAAACTACATTGTTTATTGGCATATTGGGAATTGTTCCAGGACATGAGCTAACGCATAGAACAAAAAATAAATTTGACATGTTTGTAGGAAATTGGCTTCTTGCTTTTTCTTGGGATTGCACTTTTGCTATTGAGCATGTTTATGGTCATCACAGAAACGCATGTCTTCCTGATGATCCAGCTTCAGCGAAAAGAGGTGAAAATATTTATTTATTTATAATAAAAGCTATCTATACTGAACATGTTGATGGCTGGAAAATTGAAAATAACAGGTTAAAAACCAATGGACTTAATCCTTTCAGTATAAACAACAAGATGTTTGTTGGATACTGTAGAAGTTCATTGATTACTATTCTAGCTTTTCTTATTGGTGGATGGAATGGAGTACTATATTTTTTAATATGTGCAATTTTAGCGAAATCATTTTTAGAAACAATAAATTATGTTGAGCATTATGGATTAGTTAGAAAAAAAGGTGAACGAATGCAAATGAGGCACTCATGGAATTCAAACCATTTAATGAGTAGCGTATTTTTATGCAATGTAACTAGACATTCTGATCACCATAGAAGAGCTAGCTTGAAATTTTGGGAACTTCACCCTTGTCCTGAAAATGCACCAATGACTCCNTATGGTTACTTAGCNATGNTNTANATTGTATTGNTAGCTCCATTTTTATATCANAGAATAATGGAGAAAAAATTAGAGGATTGGGAATTACATTATGCAAGNACAGAAGAGAAANAGTTAATTAATAATTAATTTTAGNAAATGGAGTTTAAAAATTATATTGAAGATCAAGAAAAATATTTCAAAAATGGTGAGACATTACCNNTAAGTAAAAGAAAAAAGCTNTTAAAAAGTCTTAAAAANGAAATATTATCAAANGAGGATAAAATTTTTAAAGCATTANANAATGATCTTAAAAAATGTAGTTATGAAACTTATTTGTCNGAAATAGGAATTTTAATAACTGAAATAGATTTATTCCTTAAAAATTTGGANAAATGGGCTAAACCAAAAAAAGTAAAATCTTCTCTNCTTAGNTTTCCTTCATCAGATTATATTTATAGNGAACCTTANGGNAAAATACTTGTAATATCNCCATGGAATTATCCTTTNCAATTAGCAATTTTACCTGTCATGTCTGCTGTNGCTGCNGGAAACACAGTTGTACTAAAACCTAGTGAGCATGCACCACACACNTCTAAACTGGTTAAAGAGNTTATTGAAAGTGTTTTTGATAAATCNCATGTNTTAGTTATTGAAGGAGCTGCTGAAACTGCTGAAAAATTATTAANATATCGTTGGGATTATNTCTTTTTTACTGGAAGTGTTAGNATAGGGAAAATTGTTGCTGCTGCTGCTGCNAAACATCTTACACCAACAACACTAGAGCTTGGAGGAAAAAACCCTTGTATTATTGATGANACTATAGATTTAAGACTAGCATCTAGAAGAATAGTTTGGGGTAAGTTTATAAATGCTGGNCAAACNTGNATTGCTCCAGANTTTCTGATTGTTAAAAGAAANNTAAAAGATGAGNTAATTAAACACTTATCNGAAGAAATTAAAAAATCNTATGGAGAAAACCCTAAAAACTCACAAGATTATCCAAGAATCATAAATAGAACTAATTTATCAAGACTTTCTAATTTAATTAAGGACACTAAGATNATTTTTGGAGGTGAACATGATTTAGAAACATGTTATTTTTCACCAACTATTATTGATGAGCCAGATANTGAAAGTGATTTAATGGCNGAAGAAATATTTGGNCCAATTCTTCCTATTATATCATATGATGATGAAAATAAAATTGAAGAATTAATCTCTAAATATGAAAAACCTCTAGCNTTATATGTNTTTAGNTCTAATAATAATTTTTCTGAAAAAATTATTCGNAAATATAGTTTTGGAGGAGGAGCTGTAAATGANACAATCATTCAGGTAGGAAATCCTAACCTGCCTTTCGGAGGAATTGGCCATAGNGGTATAGGAANNTATCATGGTAAGACAAGCTTTGATCAATTNTCACANAAAAAAGCTATTGTTAAAAANGGNAATTGGCTAGATATAAANATTAGATATGCACCTTATAAAGGAAAGNTNGAAATAGTAAAAAAATTCTTNAAGTTTCTTGGNTAANTTTTAATCAAAAANNTAATTAAAGAGCTTGTCNNTTTTTGAGCAACAAAATCAATANCCNTATNNGTTAACTGNAATANTCTTGGATATCCACCNGTTGTNTGAGAGTCCCTCATAAGAATGATTATATCACCACCAGGNGTTAACTGCACTGTCCCCGGCATTACATGTGAAGTAATAATTGGNTTTATAGTATTTTTTATTTTTTGATCTAACANATANCCCATTCTATTATGATTATTAGATATTNAAAATTGAGTACTTAATAGCTNTTCTTTATTTTGNGNAGTTAATTTACTGTATTCAGGCCCCTTATAGCATTCAATNTCATCTGATAANNTCAGCTTNTTCANAGAAGCTTTATNCTTCTTNTTTAATGAAGGTTTGGANTCATTTAGATATATCTCATCATTTTTATTGATTTTAAAGTTCTTGGTCAAACCAACATACATGCTTTTGCTNTCCATAACTNTTTCAGAATTAANTCCTCCTCTAAANGCTATATANGTTCTAAAACCATATTTAATCCTCCCAAAACTTAGTGTNTCACCNTATTTTACTTCTATTNNAGAATACATNTCTANAGANAATCCATTCAATTTAGGNCTCATGTCTGANCCTGTTATTGCTATTGCANTATCATTCTCAAATTTNAAANAACAACCTGTCATTGTTAATTCAATTAATGCNTCTNATGANTNATTNCCAANAANTTTATTGGCAATATCAGCAGAANATTGATCCATAGATCCACTTATAGGAACNCCAAAATTTTGAGCNCCAAAACGACCTAAATCTTGTATAGATGAGTAAAANCCNGGATCAATTACTTTAATCATTTATTAATTCTTTTTTTAATTCATATAATCCAAATTCCACTTCCTTTTCNATTAATTTATATTGAGCTTCTGAAATGCTAAAAAACTTAACCTTATCACCAGGTTTTGCAAAACATGGCTCAACTTTAAATTTGTCAAATAAGTTTATTGGAGTATTTCCTAAAACATTCCATCCTCCAGGGCTNTCTTGAGGATAAATTCCTGTTTGTTNNTCTGCAATTGCNACAGCNCCCCTAGGAACCCTTAATCTAGGTTGTTTTTTTCTTGNTATTTTAAGTTTNTNATCTANAGAGCCNAGATATAAAAAACCTGGNAAAAATCCTATTAAGTATACNGAATAAACACTNTCAATATGTGTTTTAATAATTTCNTTGTTTGAAATTTTNTTTTGTTTTGANATNAAATCTATATCTAAAGCAAAACTCTTTTCATAGCANACAGGNATACTCCAAAGAAACNTNTCTGTTTTTGAAAGANNTTCTCGNGATANATATAAGTTATTTAGATTAGATTCTATTTTGTCTATATCCTGAATTTNTTTATCAAAAATTACNAGAAGTGAACAATAAGAAGATCTTACTTCTAAAATATTNCNAGCANTNGATTCTATANCAACTTTAAACTGATTTACATCATTNNNGATTTTTTCATCNATCNTTTCAGGCCAACTAATNAGAAGNNAATGGNTGTTGTACTTGAAATATTTTAATTTATAANTATTCAATTTCTAGATTATGTTTNNTTATTTGANTAAATANNTCTTTTATCACNCTAGCTATTTCTAAACTATCTCCNTGAACACAAAAAGTATCTCCAATAATTTTTTTATAANNACCGTCAATAGTTTGAATTTTATTTTCATTAATAACATTCTTCAATCTNTCTANCATTTTCTTAGAATNTAATATCATAGAATTATNATTTTCTCTAGANACCAGAGATAAATCATTATTATAATTTCTNTCNAAAAACACCTCNTAATANACTTTTATATCATTCTCTATTGCTAATTCTGAAATTAATGATTGATAAGGNGCATACAAAAATACNTCTGGATAATCTGATTTAATTAAATCAACAACAGTAGANGCTGTNTGNAAGTCAATAGNNGAAAAATTNTATAANGCGCCATGTAATTTAATATGATCAATAGATGTATTCANNTTCTTTGCTATCNNATNGATACTATTAATTTGTTTTATCAATGAAAGTCTTAAGTCTGATTGTGAAATAGACATGNTTTTTCTACCAAAATTTTCTTTATCAGGATATGAAGGATGAGCTCCGATTTTAACGCCATGGTTTTTTGCAATTAATATNGTTTCTANCATAGATGNCTTATCTCCNATATGTCCTCCACAGGCTATGCTACATGAAGTCAGGAANGGCATTATTTCTTTTTCAACACCTTTNCCTTCACCTAAATCTGAATTTATTCTNANATTNATTTTTNTCATTATATAAATTCTAAAACTTTAATTATGCTTTTAAACCCAAGAAGTAATGTTATAAGTAAAATAAAAAAAGAGATTAGATTATNTCTCCNNTTACTTACATGTTCCCCTAAAACCTTTTNATTATTAGCAATTANTATTAGGAAAAATGTAACTGTAGGTAATAGAATACCATTAGCAACCTGAGCAAATTTTATAATTTCTATTGAACTAATGCTTAAACTTGAACATATAACCCCTATGAATAGAACCAAAAACCAGACCATTCTAAAACGAATAGATTTTAAATCTGCATCCCAATTTAAGCATCCACAAGTAACATATGCTGCAGCTAAAGGTGCAGTAATCGCGCTNGTTAATCCAGCAGCAAATAAACCAAAAGAAATTAACTGCTTTGAAAAAACTCCAAAAACTGGTTCTATTCCTTTTGCCAAGTCTATCGCTGAAGTAAGTTTGTCTAAACCTATTGATGTAGANGAAATTATAATACACATTGATATTAATCCTCCAACAATAACTGCAACTAATGTATCTATTTTTGCATCTTTTATTTGATCAGAAGAATTCCATTTTTCTTTAGCCAANGACACATGAAGAAATAAATTATAAGGCACCACTGTNGTNCCAATTAAACCCATTATAATTAAGATNCTATTTTCAGGGAAANTTGGGACAAAAAGACCTGTAAAAAATGNTTTTAGATCAGGTCCTATTTTAATAGCTGTCAATAAAAATGCTAGACTCATAAATAGAACCAACCCCATTAGTATCTTTTCTAAAATCCTGTTATTTCCTAACAATAAAATAAAAAATGCAATTAATCCTATNATTAAGCTATAGNCATTAAATCCATTTGAAAAGCTTAAATCTCCAAACATTGCTTCTAAACCTAAAACACCTCCNCTAATATTTCCTGCTTCATATGCAATATTCCCAATTAAAATAGCTGAAAGAATTAAAACAACAGACATCATTCTAATTGCTTTGCTATTGAATTGCGAAACTATAGTGCTTGATAATGATTTTTGAGAAATTATTCCAATTTTCACAGCAGTTGTTTGCAAAAAAANTGTGATAATAATTGACAACAATAAAGCCCATAACAATGCAAAACCATACTGCGATCCAGCAATTGTACACATAGTAACAGTTCCTGGGCCAATAAAAGCAGCTGCAATAACAGATCCAGGGCCTATATTTTTNAAATACTTTTTAATATTAATTTAATTGAATTTTTGTAATATTTTTTGTCTTTTNCGTAACTAAAAACCTNTCATCAAATCTCATTCCAATTANCCAAATGATATCTTTTTTNGNAGTTTCTAATACTANCACGGACTCTTTATTAAATAATGAGACNTTCTCNTCTTTCAAGNACTTGCTTACCTTCTTCTTNCCNCCCATTCCAAANGGATANAAGAANTCNCCTGGNTCAANACTTCTNACTTTCAATGGAAAAATTAGCTTTTCAGTATCNAGAAAAATAGTGTTTGAATNTTCGTTAGTTATTTTATNCACTTTACTAAATACGAGCTTACCAATTGAAATATTAGTCTCCTTTAAGTTTTTACTTATTAATAGTCTAGTCTTCTCTGTCTTATTATTTTCTGCTAAAATCAAATACTCCCTATCCTTTAGCAGTCTATGTGTTTTAGAGAGAATATGTTTTCCACTTTGTGAATCTAATAGATCTTTAATGTCTTTCCACTGAGTAAAATTATATTCTTTAAACAGCTCATAGATATAAGCCTCTANATTAGATAATTTNTTTATTTTTTTNATTTCAAAATANACCTTACCNTCCTTTTTAAATGAAATATCTCTAAAAACATCATCTATTTTGTCTTTTATTATTGATTTNGANTGATNTAGTTTTTCAACAGAATTTAAATAGTTTTTCAGNAAATCAGGATTAGTNTTTTTTAATTTTGGTATAACATCTAGCCTAATTTGATTNCTNAGATAGTCTTTCTTACTNTTAGANGAATCCTCTTTCCATGAAATTTTATTTTCTTTAGCATATNAAACAATNTCTTCTTTTGAAAAAATTAATAATGGACGNAAAACCAAATTATTAATCATAGGAATTCCTAACAGCCCGTCAATTCCAGTTCCCCTAGATAAATTAATTATAAAAGTTTCAAAACTATCGTCTAGATGATGTGCTGTAAGCACACTCTTGACGTTTATTTCTTTAGATAATGATTCAAACCATTCATATCTTAAATCTCTTGCTGTCATTTGAATAGATTTATTGGTATTGTTTGAACTTTCAATAGTATTAAATGATTTTAAATAANACTTNATTTTATTTTGTTTTGCCAAATCATTAACAAACCCTTCATCATTATTNCTCTCNTCTCCTCTTAATTTAAAATTACAATGTGCTATTACAAAATCTANTTTTAATTTCATGCANAGATGTNNTAGCACAATACTGTCTACCCCTCCTGATACTGCAATAATNAATTTATTGTCTAATAGAGAAGGNAAATTCTTCTTTANATGATTAAGAAATAATTTTTCCATTAAATAAATATATAAAAACTGAAGCTATATATGAATAGGCCTGTTTTCAGTTGCTGAGAGTGCCGCTTCTTTTATGGCCTCTGAAAAAGTAGGATGAGCATGAGAAATCCTTGCAATATCTTCAGCTGAGGCCTTAAACTCCATTGCAACAACAGCTTCTGAAATTAAGTCTGCACATCTTGCGCCAATCATATGAATACCCAAAATCTCATCTGTATTTTTGTCTGCAAGTATTTTAACAAATCCATCTAAATCTGAACTTACCCTACTTCTACCTAATGCTCTCATTGGGAATTGACCACTTTTATAGTCTATATTACTCGATTTTAGTTGTTCTTCTGTTTTGCCTACAGAAGCAACTTCAGGCCATGTATAAACAACCCCCGGTATTAAATTATAATTAATATGCGGTTTTTGTCCAGCAATTACTTCAGCTACTAAAACTCCCTCCTCTTCTGCTTTATGTGCAAGCATAGCTCCTCTTACAACATCTCCAATTGCATAGATATTACTAAATTTTGTTTGCATATTTTCATTTACCTCAATCTGACCCGCTTTATTTGTTTCTAATCCTGCGGCATTTAAATTTAAACCTTCAGTAAATGGCTTCCTACCTATAGCTATTAGGCAATAATCACCTTGAAGATTTTTTTCATTACCATCCTTGTCTGTAGCAAGAATTGATACTGTTTTTTCTTTTCTATCAATTGAAGAAACCTTATGGGATAAATAAAACTCGATTTTACTCTTCTTTAACACCTTTAAAAGTTCTTTTGACAAGCTAGAATCCATTCCTGCAATTATTCTATCCTGATATTCAACTACTGAAACCTTTGCTCCTAACCTACTATATACTTGACCTAGTTCAAGACCAATAACTCCTCCTCCAACAATTATTAAATGCTTAGGGACTTCTTTAAGGCTTAAAGCTTCAGTAGAAGAAATAATTCTTTCTTTATCAATGTCTGCAAAAGGGAGTGCTGATGGTTTGCTGCCTGTAGCTATAATAATATTCTTAGAATTAATTGTTTTAGAAACTTTTCCGTCAATAATCAGATCAACATTATTACTGTCTTTAAAGGATCCTAAACCATTATATACATCAATTTTATTCTTTTTCATTAAGAAATCAATCCCCTTAGTTGTTTGATCTACAACAGCCTGCTTTCTTCCAATCATCTTAGACAAATCAAATTTAATCTCTCCATCAACATTGATTCCATGTTCTGGGAATTTTTTAATTGCTTCTTCATAGTGATGAGATGAATCTAATAGTGCTTTACTTGGGATACAACCAACATTTAAACAAGTTCCTCCCATAGTTGAGTATTTCTCAATTATAGCTGTTCTCATTCCTAGTTGAGCTGATCTAATTGCAGCAACATAACCGCCAGGTCCTGACCCAATAACTAAAACGTCATATGATTCCATAAATTCTATTTTAAAACAGTTATCAAAAATACAAATGTTTTAAGTTTGATCAATGAAATTTTTCCAATTAATCCAGTTTAATTAAATTTAATTGTATTTTATACATATATTGTTGCAATTCATGGTTGAAACAAATAATCAAATTTCTCTTACAAAAGCACTAATCCCTATATGTGTTTTAATTTCTTTATTAGCATATAATATTATTTTCTTTGAAAATAAAGACTGGTTTGGTGAAAACACTTATCAAATAATATTATTGCTAGGAGCTTCTTTAGCTGCTATTATGGGATTAATAGACAAGGTTTCAATTAATCATATAGTTAGCAAAATATTTTCTAGTATAAAAAGCATTGCAATACCGATAGTTATTTTACTACTAGTTGGTGCTTTAGCTGGAACATGGAAAGTAAGTGGAGTTATTCCAGCAATGGTGTATTATGGATTAAATTTAATTGACCCATCGGTATTCTTACCTCTTACGTTAATTGTAACTGCTGTTGTGTCTCTTACAACTGGAAGTTCATACACCACATCAGCTACTGTTGGTATTGCTTTGGTTGCAGTTGGTACTGCTTTTAACATATCACCAGGCATGACAGCAGGCGCTGTAATTTCTGGAGCATATTTTGGAGATAAGATGTCACCACTTAGTGATACCACTAACCTTGCGCCAGCAATGGCAGGTGGCGATTTATATGCTCATATAAAATATATGACACTAACTACTGTACCTACATTTATTATAACTTTTATAGTCTTCTCTTTAATTAGTTTCAATATTGACACTTCTATAACTGGAGACATGTCTAGTATAATTAGTTTGTCTGATACAATTTCAAATGATTTTTATATTTCTCCGGTATTATTCCTTGTCCCTGTATTAGTAATATTTTTGGCATACTTAAAGATTAGACCAATCATAGCCCTATCTTCTGGGGTATTTTTAGCAGTTATATTTGCTTTAATTTTTCAACAAAATATTTTAGAAACAATTGATTCATCAGACCTAAATGCTGTTTTTAATTCAGTTTTTTTAGACACTGAAATTCCTACAGAAAATAATAGAATAATAAGACTTTATAATTCAGGTGGTATGAAAGGCATGTTGTGGACAATTAACCTAACACTATGTGCAATGGTCTTTGGAGGATCGATGGATGCAATTGGCGCATTATCAAAAATTACCAGCACCCTTTTAGAAAGAGCAAAAAACATGTTTGGCTTATTTGTAAGCACCGTAATTAGTTGCTTAGGCATTAATATAGCTGCTTCAGACCAATATCTTGCAATTGTTATACCTGGAAAAATGTTTAAAAATGCTTATAAAGAAAGAGGGTTAGCTCCTGAAAATCTAAGCAGAACATTAGAAGACTCTGGCACTGTAACATCTGCTCTAATTCCTTGGAATACGTGTGGAGCATATCACTACGGTGTTCTAGGAGTAAGTGTGCCTGAATATTTTATTTATGCTATTTTTAACTGGATGAGTCCAATAATGACATTAATTTATGCTGGATTTTCAATTAAAATAAGAAGAATCTTAAAAGCTAAAACTTTATAATATGACTAGTCTTGTTTTCTTAAAGATTACTAACTTGCATGTTTTGTTCCAATCATTAGCTTATGGCAACTGCAAATAATAAAAAAAATAAGTTTTCCTTTTCATTTAAAAGTGAGAAAAAAGAAATGTCAAGCTCACGAAGACTATTATATGGCAGCTCTTTAATCATTTTATCTTTAATATTTTTTATCTCTTTCACATCATACTTTTTTTCCGGCCATATTGATCAAAGCTCACTTTTTGAGTTATCTAACAGAGATTTAGTCTCAGAAAACTGGATGAGTAAACTGGGGGCGCTATTAAGTCACTTTTTTATTTACTTGGGATTTGGAATATCTTCATATATATTAAGCTTTCTTATCTTATTATCAGGTCTTTATATACTTTTAGATTTAAAAAACAGAAAGCTTATAAAAAATTGGCTATGGGGATTCTATTTAATGGTTTTTGGTTCAATATTTTTTGCATTAGTTGAAAGTTCCGGTGAATACTCAGGGGTAATTGGGTATGAGATAAACAATCTTTTAACTGATTATATTGGAGTAATTGGGACATCATTCCTGCTATTTTTACTAGCTATGATATATCTAACAGTAAGGCTAAATCTAAGATTAGAAGATATCTCTAGAATATATAAAATGAATTGGTTTTATACACAGATTTTATCAATCTTTAAGAGAAAACAAAAAACAATAAATGAAGAAATTCAAGAAGCAAGTGTCTCAAATACTGCAGATAACACTACGAGCAATGAAGAAGTTAAAGCTGAAAAAGAAACAATTATTCAAGAAAATGTAGATAAAAAAATCCCTAAAACAAAAACTGATATAACAAAAGGAAAAGAGGAGATTAATATTGAAGTTGAAAAAATTATTGAAGAGAAGTCAGAAACTGACAACCTATCTGATAAGTTGGTTGAAAATTTCGGTCTTTTTGATCCAAAATTAGAGCTTGGTAATTTTCAATTTCCATCATTAGAGCTATTAAAAAAATATGATAGTGAGAAAATAAATATAGATAAAGATGAACTTGAAGAAAATAAGGATAGAATTGTAGAAACATTAGGAAACTACAATATTAAAATTTCTAGCATTAAAGCAACTGTTGGACCAACTGTTACTTTATATGAAATAATTCCAGATGCAGGAGTTAGAATCTCTAAAATAAAAAATCTAGAAGATGATATAGCGCTTTCTCTATCAGCGCTAGGAATTAGAATTATTGCTCCAATTCCTGGAAGAGGAACTATTGGAATAGAGGTTCCTAATAAAAATTCAACAATTGTTTCAATGCATTCCGTAATATCTTCAGAAAAATTTCAGCAATCTGAAATGGAATTACCAATAGCAATTGGTAAAACTATTAGCAATGAAACATTAGTAGTAGATCTTGTAAAAATGCCTCACTTACTTATGGCTGGAGCTACTGGTCAAGGTAAATCTGTCGGACTGAATGCTGTATTAACATCTTTGTTATATAAAAAACACCCTGCTGAAGTTAAATTTGTTTTAGTTGATCCAAAGAAAGTAGAGCTTACTTTATTCAATAAAATTGAAAGACATTATTTAGCAAAACTACCTGACTCTGAAGATGCTATAATAACAGATAATAAGAAAGTTATTTATACGCTTAATTCGTTATGTATTGAGATGGATAACAGATATGAATTATTAAAAAATGCATCTTGCAGAAATATAGTTGAATACAATAAGAAATTTAAAGCTAGAAAACTGAATCCAAATGACGGGCATCAGTTCTTACCTTATATAATTTTAGTCATTGATGAATTTGCAGATTTGATTATGACTGCTGGAAAAGAAGTAGAAACTCCTATAGCAAGACTAGCTCAACTGGCAAGAGCTATAGGAATACATCTAATTATCGCAACTCAACGACCTTCAGTAAATGTAATTACAGGAGTAATTAAAGCAAATTTCCCCGCTAGAATTGCATTTAGAGTAACTTCTAAAATAGATTCAAGAACTATATTAGACAGCTCTGGTGCAGATCAATTAATTGGACGTGGTGATATGCTATTTAATCAAGGAAATGAAATTATAAGACTTCAATGTGCTTTTGTAGATACTGATGAAATAGAAGCATTAACTGACTATATTGGCTCACAAAAAGCATATGTAAGTGCTCACAATCTTCCTGAGTATGTAGGAGAAGAAAGTGGCACAAATCTTGATATAGATATAGATGACAGAGACGCGTTATTTAGAGAAGCTGCAGAAGTAATTGTAATTGCTCAACAAGGGTCTGCATCGCTTTTGCAAAGAAAACTAAAATTAGGATATAATAGAGCTGGCAGACTTATTGATCAACTTGAGGCTGCTGGAATTGTTGGACCATTTGAAGGAAGTAAGGCTAGACAAGTTCTAGTAACTGATCTTCAATCATTAGACAAACACCTTGAAAATGAATAAAAATTATAACATAAAAAAAATCATATTTCTATTTATTGCAATTATTTCATCGAATAATATAGCGGTAAGTCAGGAGGCTAATGAAGCAGAAAAGCTTTTAAATAAAGTTTCTGAAAATATTAAAAGCTACGATAACATATATATTAATTACACTTATACCCTTTCAAATTTAGAAGAAGATATTAATCAAACAAACAAAGGAAGTTTTGTCACTGAAAATGATAATTGGAAATTTGTTATGCTTGGAGTAACTAGA
>PACY01000035.1 GCA_002700405.1 Flavobacteriaceae bacterium
ATTGAACTTAAGCATTGCTAACGCATCAATATATTTTTTAATAAAATCTACTGAAAACATATGTCTTCCAACATCTAAATGCATTCCTCTGTATTTAAATCTAGGATTATCTTCAACTATTTGACATTTAATTTCAATTTCTTTATTTGTATGGGATTTGTTTTCAAAAGATGTTGGAATAAGCTGTCTTATAGTTTGGATGGCATAGAAAGCACCTTTATTATCACTAGAAGTGACTGTAATCAAATTTTTTCCAATTTCTAGTTTATAAGCCTCAGGACTAGTAAAATTTTTATCTAATTTAAATTCAATATGATTATTAGACTGATTATTATTTTCTATTGATAAATACTTGTGCTCTCCTTGATCCAGGAATGACTTAAGAAAATTAATTGAATTTTTAAATTCATTAGGATAACTTATAGAAGTTTTTGTGTCTAAAATAAAATAATCATCAAGAAAAATTTGATTGCTAGGAGCAGGTATAATTTTAGATTCATAATTGGTAGAATAACCCAAATAAAAAAGGCTAATTATAAGATAAAAAACAGATAAAACTATTACTTTCTTGTACATCAATTTAGTATATTAGATGTCTAAAGATATATAAAATTATATTACTATTTTTTGAGTATTTCTAATGGATGTTAATGCAAAAATAAACTCTCTTCGAGAAGAGCTACACGAGTATAATTATCAGTATTATGTTCTAGATAATCCTATTATTTCAGATTATGAATTTGATTTGAAATTAAAGGAATTACAGCGCTTAGAAAATGATTATCCAGAATTATATGACTCAAATTCACCTACATTAAGAGTTGGGGGTGAAGTGACCAAAGAATTTGAATCTTCTATTCATGTTAATCCAATGTTTTCATTAGATAATTCGTATTCAATAGATGAATTAAAGGATTGGGAAAAGAGAATTAGAAAATATGTTGATCAATCAATTGAATATACATGTGAGCTTAAATTTGATGGCGTGTCAATTAATTTATTATATGAAAATGGAAAACTAATTAGAGCAGTAACTAGAGGTGATGGTATTCAAGGGGATGATGTGACCGTTAATGTGAAAACCATACCAACAGTACCTCTTGTTTTAAAAGGCGATTATCCTAAAAAGTTTGAGGCTAGGGGAGAGATTGTAATGCCTATTGAAGGATTAAAAAAGCTTAATCAAGAAAGAATAACTAACAATGAAGATCCTTTTAAAAACACTAGAAATACAGCCTCTGGGAGTCTAAAACTTCAAGATAGCCATCAGGTTTCAAAAAGACCTTTAGAATGCTTGTTGTATTCAATAAAGGAAGAAAATGATACTTCCTTGAATTCACAATATGATGCATTAAATAAAGCAAGTCAATGGGGCTTTAATATTTCTAAACACTATAACCTTTCAAACTCAATAGATCAAGTCTATGACTTTGTTAAATTATGGGAAGAAAATAGACATAAATTGCCTTATGATATTGATGGTATAGTTATAAAAGTCAATAANTTTATTCAACAAAAANCCTTAGGGTATACATCTAAATTTCCAAGATGGGCAATTGCATACAANTTTAANCCTGATCAGGCTTTGACAAAGCTTTTAAGTATTTCATACCAAGTAGGTAGAACNGGNGCTATAACNCCTGTTGCTAATCTAAAACCTATTGAATTGGCNGGNACAGTAGTTAAAAGAGCNTCTCTGCATAATTCNGATTTTATTTCTAAAATGGATCTNAGAATTAATGATTATGTNTATTTAGAAAAAGGTGGTGATATAATTCCAAAAATAGTTGGAATTGATAAGGAAAAGAGAAATTTAGATTCATCAACTTTAGAGTATATTTCAACNTGCCCTAAGTGTAATTCACAATTGATAAAGAATGAAGGGGAAGCAAATCATTATTGCATGAATAGCAGCTTTTGNTCACCTCAGATAATTGGNAGAATACANCATTTTATTTCAAGAAAAGCAATGGATATAGATGGNTTGGGTGCTGAGACCGTAGCANTGCTAGTTAATTCTAATATAATAAGAAATTATTCTGATNTATATAGCTTAAGTGTTGATGATGTCATTCATCTTGAAAGAATGGCTGAGAAAAGTTCTANAAANCTTATTGATGGAATTAANCANTCATTANCTATTCCNTTTGAAAGAGTCNTGTATGCACTTGGAATAAGGCATGTAGGNGCTACAGTGGCTAAAACTCTTGCAANACACTACAAAAATATTGATTCNTTAATGTTAGCTGATGTTTTGGAGTTAGAGTCTGTTGATGAGATTGGTGAGAAAATCGCATCTAGTGTAAAAGAATTTTTCAATGATAAAGAAGCNTTAGAAATTATAAATACTTTGAAATTGCATGGNTTACAATTTGAAATAATTGAAAATAATAATGAACANTNATCAGAAAAATTAATTAATAAATCAATAGTTATATCAGGAGTNTTTGAGAAATATTCTAGAGATGAATTGAAAAAANTAATTGAATTAAATGGTGGAAAANNATCAAGTTCTATCTCAAAAAACACTTCATTTATATTAGCAGGAGAAAATATGGGNCCTAGCAAAAAACAAAAAGCAGAGNANCTAGGGGTTAAAATAATNTCNGAAGAAGACTTTGTTAAAATTATTTATTCTAATTANNNNATAAAAAAAGCCTGAAAATTAAAATCTCCAGGCTTTCATTAATATTACAATATATAATTAGAATGTAGTCTCACCTGAATTAGGTTGATATACATAGTTAAAAGTATAGTATCTGCTTTGATCTGTAAATGCATCTGGATCTACAGGAGCACCTTCATAGTAGCTTAATATTTCAACTTTTGCATATTTACCNTCAGCAGTTTTAAAAACTAATATTTTTCCTGGAGTTGGTGTAATTAAAAATGTAGGGGGACCAGTATAGGTATACCACCCATTTCCACTTCCAGACATAATAGCGTAACCACTATCACTGTCTTGAGTGAATAAATTAANATCTACTTCAGTTATTTCTTCCATAGTTCCNGTGGCAATATATGCGCCTGCATCACCAGTTCTATCTGGCTCATCTGTAGTTCCCATTGACATACCTCCATTGACAATTATATCAGTAGCTCTAAAGGCTATATCCCAATCTGTTTCACTATCTGTTTCCATTCCTAGATCAAAGTCAAATTTTGTNAATGCACCAGATATTGGNTGTCCTTGACCNCCTTNTTGAGGAGCATNTANGTCTTCAACAGTGATTGAAANAACAGGTANTGNATCATCGCTATCGTTATCGCTATCGCANGCTANAAAACTTGTCATAGCTAANGCAATTGTNAAAAATTTAATCGTTTTCATTNTTNTCATGTGTTTTAAATTTATAAATGTTAAAAATTANGTTTATTGATTTAAGAAACATTCTATCATAATTGAATGTTAATTTTACTGTAATAAATTCTTCCGCTTATATTGCTAATATTATTTATATCCTTAAAATTGAATACATTGTTTATGCCAAAACCAATTTTAGAATAATTGTTAAGTTCTTTATTTAATGCTAAATCTGCGATCATATATCCTTTAACAAAATCATCATAAACATCTAGATAGGTATTGTTATTTGTGTCATATAATCCATATTTACTTCTATAGGTTAATCTTATGTTTCCGTTAAACTTAGACTCATAGTTTTCATAAAATAATTTTATATAACCCATATGTCTCGATCTATTGTATAATCCGAAATAGTCATTTTTATTTAATTGAAATGCGGGAGAAACAGGAGTTTCTCTTGCATAGACTTCACCATCATTAAATGCTCTAATACCTTCCTTGTCAAAGGCAAATAAAAGTTGATATCCTGCTGATAGCTTAAAGTTATTATTAGGTTTGTATGAGGAGTTTATTTCTAGCCCATAAGTAATAACTTCATTTATGTTATAGTAGCTAAAAACATTTTGACCATTTATTTTATTTGCTATTACTCTTGTATCAATTAGGTTTTTGATGTTATTGAAAAATAAATTAAAATCTGACGATATTTCAGATGAAAATNTTACATCTGNACCTAAGTTTAGAGCAATTGATGACTCAGCCTGCAGTTTATCATTAAATTCACTTAGAGGTACAACAATATTCGCTATTTGACCTTGATCAACTAGCTGAGGAAGTACTTCTGAAACTGCATTATACCCTAATACAGTATACCCAACAGTAGCATTATTAAAATTGAAGTATAGTTGTCTAAAATCAGGAGCTTTATACCCATATCCTAAAGATCCTTTTATAGCTACTTGATCATTTATTTCATATCTGACAGCAGATTTTGGACTAAATTGAGATTTNTATTCACTGTGACTNTCGTATCTACCTCCAACAATAAGATTTAANTTTTCTTTTGGCTTAAAATCATATTGTANAAATGCATAAGGAGATTTAAANTCTGGTCTNGTTGTAAAGTAAGTNCTNTCCAGTGTTTCATTATTATATCCCAGTCCAAAAACATATGTATTGCTTACTTCTGTTNTATAAATTGACTTAAATTCTATNTGTNTAAGATTATGATCATAAAAACTGGAACTGTAATTTTCCCCATCTGTTGTATTTAAGTANTCGTNAGCATAATAATTAGTTTTGTATAATTCAATNCTATTATTCCATTTGTCATTTGATNTTAAATTNCCAGTTAANGATAAATTCCATTCTTTAATAGANCTCTCNCCAAGTAGTTCNGNGCTTGCTATATAATCTTGAATTTGATCAAAATATCTTCCNTTTATAGCTATTGATAGTTTTTTAGAAAAATCAAAAGTAGCCTTTGAATTTATAGTGTAGTTTTTAAAAGGTTCAACTGTATTTAATTCATCATTTTCATCTAAATCATAACCATCACTTTTATAGGAGTTAGNAAATAGTGTAAANCCAATTTTATTTTTTTTATAATTCATTAATAAGTTGGCATCATTTGTATTGTTTGANCCGGTATAGTAGCTTAAGTCNCTTTCAAACCCTTCANCTGGTCTCTTNGTAATTATATTAATTACACCTCCTATAGCTTCACTTCCATAAAGNCTTGAAGATGCGCCTTTCACTATTTCTATTTGTTTTATATTTCCAGTGCTAAATCTATTAATNTCNAGAGTGCCTGCAGATCTTCCAATAATTGGCAACCCATCAATTAAGATTAAAGTGTACTGTGAATCTAATCCTTGTAGCTGAATACCCTCACCNCCTCCAAAATCAGNAATTGTAATTAAACCTGCTTGTTCATTCAATATTTCTGATAGTCTNGTAGAATTACTNTTTTCTATNTCTTTTTGTGTAATAATAAGTGCAGGTAATGGGAGGGAGGATAGTTTTCTAATGGTTTTAGTTCCAGTTANAATAACNTCTTCTANCTCATTTTCAANTNTAGAGTCGTTTTTNTGTTTTTCCTGNCCATAAGAAGAAAAAACTATTAATAATGCANAAATTAANACCTNANTTTTATTAAGCATTTTAATATTAATGGNTGCAAATATAATACTAATTTAGAATAAGTCTAAATAAAAAATNAAGTTTTTTTATTGTTTTATTTATTTCAATTAAAATAAATTTTATCCTGACTCAAAACCAATTCAAAAGGGTGGCTAAAATGACCATTTCAATCTAGCATAATANCCATTAATTCTACTAATTGTATTATTAGTTTCTGGCCAAATTGGAACTGTTGATTGATCAGAATCATTATTCATATAAAAAAATTGACCAATTATACNTGCATCCAAAGAAGAACTAATATCGTATGTGATATTTGGAGAGAAGAAAAAGAAATTAATTCCTTGTCCATATAAAAAAGTAAATGATGTATTTATTGCTGGAGTAATAAATGCAGAAGCCTGAATTAAATAACTGTTCTTTGAAGGCATCAAATTTTTTGGAGATAGGACATCTTGTGTTATTGCTCCTAATTCAAATTGNTGAGGATCTGAATATCCATTTGAATTATAAAGATGAGAGCCTAATATATAAAGNCCATTTGTAAATGAATAATCAATTGAAGTAGACAGGCTAGTAGAATTATTTTCAGAAGATTCATCAGATATAAAATAAGTAATTTCACCTTTGAATCCGGCATTTTTTATATTTCCTGCCCATCCACCACCTAGAGCTATATCATTATAATAATCTGCTAGCAAAAATTGAAAATCATAGCCCATTTTATTTATTTTATATAATGCTGCAATTACTGAACTCTCTTCAATAGTAGATGGTTTATAAANAACATCTATACTAGATAAGTCATCACCTGAATATTGAAAACGAACAACATCCGAGCCAGGTCTTTCTATATAGTCAAAATCAATAAAATTGTATGCATTAAATAAGTCATTTGAATTCCATATAGTATTTATTCCCCAATTTACTCTTTGACGGCCAATACTTATTTCAATTTTTTCTTTTTGATATTTCAACCACATTCTATCAATCATAGAATGTATTTTAAATTTAGAATTATTGATATAATAATGTGATAAATCAAAATATCCATTATCATCATTAAATTCACCTTCATCAAATAATATTCTGTTTCTTAATTCTAAGCCTATAGAAAAATTATCTTTTATATAGCCTCTAATATTAAGTCTGTTATGGATTAGTTGGTTTTTTTGAAAATCTATTTCATTTGATCTTTCAAATTCTAGATATGATGGTAAATAGTTAATATAACCTCCAAGGGTAAACTCTGTTTCTTTTTCTTGTGCCTTTAGTTGATTTAACCAAGGCATAATAAAAGCCAGTATAAAAAGACTACTTTTTAATATCCTTAATAATTTTTCCATCTTCTAAAGTTACAACTCTTCTAGCTCTATCAATAACTCTTTGATCGTGAGTAGAGAATATAAAGGTGATATTCTCTTGTTTGTTTAGTCTAGACATAGTATCAAGCAGTTTTGCGGTAGATTTTGAATCTAAATTAGCTGTTGGCTCATCTGCAAGTATAAATTTTGGTTTAGAGGCCAATGCTCTAGCAACTGCTACTCTTTGCTGTTGACCGCCTGAAAGTTCTGCTGGCCTTCTTTTTGACATACTTTCCATACCTACTTCATTTAGCAAATCAATTGATCTTTCATCCATCTCTTGTTTATTATAGCCTTGCATTAACATCACCATTTCAATATTTTCCTTTGCTGTTAACACAGGGATTAGGTTATAAGCTTGAAAAACAAAGCCAATATTATTTAATCTGAATTTTATCATTTTGTCAGAAGAATATGATGAGATTACTTCATCATCAATAATAACTTTACCACTTGTAGGAATATCTAGACCGCCAATACAATTTAGCAATGTAGTTTTTCCTGATCCAGAAGGACCTACAACAGCTGTAAATTCGCCATCAGAAATTTTTAAGTTTACATTATCTACAGCCTTAACCTTTAAGCTACCTTGTTTATAAGTCTTTTTTAATTTCTGTGTTTCTATCATAATTTAATATTTAAATTGATTTTGTTGCTTCTGCCGGGTTTATTTTAAGAGCTCTTATTGCAGGAAATATTGAAGATATAAATGAAATCAAAATTACCAGCAAACTTAGNTTATAATAATACTCATTATGAAGCTTTAAGTAAAGNATTGNTCCTACACCAAAATTTTCAAGTCCTGATCCTACAATGCTTAGATCTATACCAGTAACACTAAAATAATCTACNGTGATATATGTAATTAAAATGCCAAATGGTATAGCAACTAAAGAAAGAAATACTGTTTCAAAACAAATCATAAGGAATATATAAATCTTGCTCATACCTATAGACATAAGCATTCCTATTTCTTTTTTTCTTTCAAGTATTGCCATAAGCATGGTGTTAATAATTCCAAAGGATAAACCTGAAAGGACAATTAGCATAAANATATATAAAAATGAACTTATCATTTGATTTGCATAAGCAAGCTCAACTGCGATTTCATCCCAAGATTTTACTTCAAGTGAATTGTCAGTGTTCTTCAAATCAAACTTTAATGATTGAGTTGCATTTTCATCNGTTGTTAGAATAGGNATTTCATGATANCCATNTANATCNGNNAAATTAGAAAAGATAGAAGCGTTTTTTACAAAAANATTATAATCATCAAACATTCCATTCCCAGATTTAAAAATCCCCTCAACTCTAAATAACAANGATGTGATATCTGAATTTACATCTTGAAAAGCTACAACTACTTTAGAGCGAAGCCTTAGATCTAATTTGTCTGCTAATTTTTTACCAACAATCATTGTATTTAGTCTTTTAGACTCAAAATAATCTCCTTCAACAAGTTTAGAATAGACATTGGTTACTTTTACTTCAGATTCAGGGTTAATTCCTAAAACATTTACCCCGTAGGAGCCGGTAGAATTTGATAGCATACCATTAATAACAACTCTTTTAGAAAAGGACTTAACCCTGCTGTCATTTGTTAATGTTTTCTCCAAAAAATGGATATTAGAAATAGTGTCGTTCAATGAATACTCCTTAGAGAAATTTTTATTATGAATCTGTATGTCTGCTAGATAAGTATTTATTGCTGTATCCATTCGTTGGGTGTTTAGAGTAATCATTAATGAGGCAATGATTAATCCCCCATATAGACCTAATACAATGGAAAGAATTACTACAAGACTTCTTTTTTTATTTCTCCAGATATTTCTCCAACCTATTTTTATGAGTGTATTTAGATTCATTTCTTCATTGCTTTTATAGGGTTTAGCGATAAAATTTTAATTGCTGGATAAATTGATATAAGTAATGAAATACAAAAAATAAAAATTGCATGTGAAATAGGGATGTCCCAATTTATAGAAAAAGGAATTATTGGATCAAAACCAAATTCACCCAATGCATCTGCTAGTCCTTCGCCAAAATCATCCATATGAATTGGATTTTTATTAAAGTAATGTGAAATAGGTCTAGTTGTTAATACGCTTATTATCACACCAATTGATGAGAGCATAATAGTTTCTAATAGAATTATGAGATATAATTTTATTTTACCCATTCCAATTGATAGTAGGACGCCAAATTCATACATTCTCTCCTCTGTCATCATAAGAACAGTGCCGAACATTCCAAAACATACAACCACATATAAAATAAAAGCCATTATTAAACCTCCTGCATTATCTGCAGTAATCATTTGATCTAATTCAGGCAATATTTCTTTCCATATCATCACTTCATAATCATTTGATATAGTATTGGTTATATCTTTAGCAATTTTTCCCTCATCATAATATTGTTCTTTGTCTATAATTAAATGCGTAGCAATATTTTCTGACGAAATATATTCTTGAGCAGATTTTATATCCATAAAAATTGCCATTTCATTTAATTTAGGGTTTGATAAATCAATTATGCCATCAGCTACATATTTTCCTGCAGCCATCATTCCTTGATATCCTTGACCAAAAAGAACTAATGTATCACCTATTTCAACATTAAAATATTCTGCAATCCCTTTACTAAGAATTAGTTGGTCAGATTTTTTAAATGAACTAGATCCTTCTACTATTTTTTTATCCCAATCTGTTATAAGTCGTTCTTTTTCAACTTCAATTCCATTAATTATTGCACCTTTAGATTTCTCACCTTTAGAAACAAGGGAAAAAGTTTGTAGACGTTTAGCAATGTTGTTTACACCGTCAATAGAATTAACTTCATTAAGCAGTTTTTCATCAACTTCCATTGAATTGTTAACGCTTTGTTTATCCCAATATCCGTTAGCATGAATCTGAACATACCCAGAGTAGGATTGAACAATCGTATTTATGATATTATCATAGAACCCAAACTGCATGCTTCGCATTAAAATGATTAGAAATAAAGCTCCAGAAATGGAAAGGGTGGTTATTAGCGTTCTTTTTTGATTTCTCCAGATGTTTCGCCAAGCTATTTTTAGAATCATCTCAAATTTTTCATATAGTTTGGCATAAAAAAGCGCTTATTTATATCCAAGTCAAATTTCCACACTAATCTTTCAACTATTGTTTTATTACCTTCATTTTCTAGTGGAGTGAATTCAATTATAGAAGGTAATTTGTTTCCGTCAAAGTTTTTAACTGCTTTCCCATCCATAATACTTACAAGCTCATCATACTCGTCATAGAATTCTGTTTTCAATTGCATATAGTCTTTTACATCTATCCACATGACAAGTTTTCCCCATACTACAGGAGCATTTTCTTTTGGAGTTAATTCTATAATCCAACAGTCTAAACCTTGAATAGATTCCTTTCCAATTATAATGTTTGAATAGTCATTTATAATTGAGGATCTTTGAACTAGATCGTCATTTGTAAAATCTGTTCCCATCCAATTTTGCATCATCATTGACGGCGGAAGTTTTATTGTTCTTTCAATCGAAGGAATATAGTTCCATACTTCATTTTCTCTTTTTAAAAAAACAGTACCCTTTTCTTTAGCTGGTGAAAGTACAACTGAAGCAAAAAAATCTTTACCAACAGACCATCCTTTCATTCTCATTTCTTTACTCCATTTAGGTCTAATGATTTTTATCATCATTTCCTGATAGGATGATTCTATTCCTGTTATTTTATCTTCAGATTTAGTTAGAATTTCATTGGCCTCTTGTGAGAATAACAGGTAGGAAGAAGACAAATAAATTATAAAAATTATTTTTCTCATATATATTTTACTTTCATTAAAATATGTAGTAAAATGATTAGGTGTGCAAATTTACAAAATTTACAATCTTTTTCTTTCAGAAATTATTAGATATTTTAATGTCATAGATCATTTAGCTCTTTAAACTTGAATCTGTCCAATTCAGCAGTTTCATGTTCTTGAAGCATAATATTTTCTATTTCCTTTATTATCTCA
>PACY01000001.1 GCA_002700405.1 Flavobacteriaceae bacterium
CTATCGTGCGTCCTAGATTCTTTCCTTCTTTACCTAATCAAAACCTTCCACCTAGATCACAGCAACGTGTGGGTACTGGCGGTAAAACTATATGGAAAGGTTCTGCTGCTGATGGGGGTGGATCAATAGAGGTTGGTGTTTCACCTGTTTATTCAGGGTACCAACCTTTTGGTTATATAGGTTTCCAAGGTAATAACACCGCATTTGGTAAAGGATTTATGTGGGCAGTAAGCGGTACTGATACTAATTACGGTGCTTACACAGAGTTGCAAATGAGTGGCGGTACTGGAATATCAGATGGTTATACAGGTATGACTAAGTTCAGAGAGTACAACAACACAGCTTCAGATGGTGCGTATAACACAAGTTATACTTGGTCATTGCACGGCGTTCTTTACAATGGCATCTGGCCTCAATCTGGCATAAAAGCTCAACGTGACACCAGTGGTGGTTACACAAACTATTACGGTAATCATTACTGGTATACAGCAGCTAGTACAAGTGACGGTAGTGCAACAGAACAAATGCGTTTGACTACATCATCAGGCAATCTTCAAATACAAGGCTCGTTAGCTAAAGGTTCCGGTTCATTTGATATACCTCACCCAGTTGCAGAAGGTAAACGGTTACGTCATTCATTTATAGAAGGACCGTATGCTGATCTAATATACAGAGGTACTGTGACACTCGGAACAGAACCAATAACTATTTGCATGGATGAACAGTACGGCATGACTGAAGGCACGTGGAAAGCATTGAACACTAACCCTTGGTCTATGGTTTCAGCATCTGGCAAACTGGTTGAATGGTCGTTAGATGAATGCAAATTGACTATCACTGGGGATGAAGGAACAGTTTGTCAATGGATGGTTATAGGTGAACGTAAAGATCCTCATATGATTGACACTAATATTAGTGACAATGATGGTAGAATTGTATTAGAGTATACTCCGACGGCTGAACCAGAGGTTATACATGAGCAACCCCCTACTCCCAGTAACTGATAAGAGCATTGATCTAAGTTTATTACATCCTAGATTTATACAACGATTAGAAGACTTCTTCTCTGACGGGCGCATAGGCAACAGAGTAAGTATATGCTCAGGGTGCAGGTCATACGCTGCTCAGAAGGCCCTCTACGACCGTTACAAGAGAGGTAAGGGTAACCTTGCAGCTAACCCAGACTGGAAAAGACCCGATGGTTTTTTTCGAGGAAGCTTTCATCAAGAACAACCAGACGGGTACTCGTATGCAGTTGACTTACGCATAGTTAAACGAGGTATAACAACAGATAAAGTAACAGCTATCGCAGACAGGTACGGCATACGACCCACAGTTAAAGGAGAATGGTGGCATTTCCAACCACGTAACGGCAACAGTTGGTTCAACAGATCAGGGTCAGTCTTCCTTGGTAGACCAGAAGAACCACCAGAACCAGAGGTTAACTGGGCTGGCATCCAAGCAATCATAGATGACATGGGTAGACAGATAGGAATGATGCCATTAAGACGAGGGTCTAAAGGAAATATTGTAAAGGTTGCACAATCAAAGCTCAACTCGTTAGACTTTAATTGCGGAATAGCCGACGGGGTGTACGGACGCAAAACTTTAAAAGCTGTGCTGATGTTACAACGTACGATGCTACTAAAAGAGAGTGGGACTATGGATCATAAGACATGGACTGCAATGTGGAAACCAGAGGTGCCCATTGGCCTCTAAATCTTTAGAAGAATTTGCAAGCGAGGGACGTAAACTACCGGGAGCTTGGATAGATACATTACCTGACGAACTTTACAACCAAGTATGGGATGCATTAAACACTGATCTTCCTATTGGAAAGATAATAATAACTAGATGGTTACATTCAGAAGGCTACCCTGATGCTACACAAGGAAAGATAGCGGCAATCCTTACCCGTGACCGACGCTAAATCCCTAGAGGATTACGCCTTAGCAGGCGCAGATATCCAACAGATAACTAAACTCTCCAGAGAAATGAGTAAGGTTAAAACTGAAAGAGATATATTTAAAGGTCAAGTTAAAGAACTCGAAGAAGCATTAGATGAAGCAGAGTTACGAAGTCATATTCTCACCCACTTATCTAAAGCTGATTACAAACCACCAACATGGTTAACTAAAAAGAAAAAGAAATCAACAGGTGTAGTATGCACAATACTATCTGACACACACTTTGATGAGGTAGTTAAACCAGAAGAGATACAGTTCCGCAACGAGTACAACAGAGAGATAGCTGTTAAAAGACTTGAAGCATACTTTCAAAAAATAATACTACTCACTAACGAATACGTGACAGGTATTGATTACGAAGGCATAGTCTTATTTTTAGGTGGTGACATATTTTCAGGTGACATACACGAAGAGCTATCTGAAACAAACGAAGATACTATGCTTGCATCTATTGTTTTCTGGACTGAACAAGTAGCAGCAGGCATCACTCTACTATCTGAACACTTCAACTACGTACACATACCATGTGTAGTAGGTAATCACGGCAGACGTAGCCGTAAACCTAGACACAAGTTAAGAGTTAAAGATAACTTTGACTGGTTCTTATCTAAAACATTAGAGCAACGCTTTATAGATAACGACAAGGTTACGTTTGATGTAGCAACAGGAGCAGACTTAATAGTCAATGTGCAAGACACAACATACCTGTTGACACACGGTGACCAAGCTAAAGGTGGCGGTGGTATCGGTGGTATCTGGCCTCCACTTATGAGGATGGTGGCAAAGAAACGACAGAACACAAACTTTGATTACATGGTACTAGGACACTTCCATCAATTAATCATGGCACCATCATCAGGATTCTTATTGAACGGTAGTCTTAAAGGATACGACGAGTACGCATCAATAGGTAACTTTGCTTTCGAGGCACCACAACAAGCGTTATGGATTAATGTTCCGGGTAAAGGTGTGCTTTGGCAGACAGCTTTACTTGTCGAGGACTAACGGATCGGCGTAACAAAGAGGACATTCATTATCAAAGTCATCTCTTTGCACAATGTTCTTACCAATGTACCCATCACAATTCCAACACTTCACATAATCTCTGGTTCTACCAGTTGGGTTGTGCATCGTCATTAAATTCTTCTTCCCAATCAGTATCAAGATCACCTAAATCAAATCGCATTAACTGATCGAACCTTGCTTCTTCCCACAATTTTTTAGCAAGGCTTTCTTCACTAGGATCTAATAAGAAAAACAAAAGCATAGCGGCTGGGCCTTGCAATTCTAATCGCCACATCCTAGTCGAAGGATCTAACATTAAGTTAGCAGAAATTTCATCACCTAACATTTGGTTGTATTGTGAATCGTCTTCAGACAAGACCCTTCTCCTTTGCTATCTCTCTTAATCGGTTGGCTTCTTCTTCCCAATCTATCTTATCCATGCGTTCTCTCTTACGATAGAGAGCATAGTAGTTCTCTTCACCTATCTGTTCAATCGTAAACTTTCCGAACTCAACAGGATTGTCAGTGAACGTCATATGACATGACGCACACAAACAAAAAGCATTATCTAAATCAGTACGTGTGTGAGAATACTTACGTGAAATAATATGAGCGCATTGCAACGCATTAGTAGTACCACAATTCATGCACTTACCAAAGTCTCTAGTAATTAAAGCATGCAACCTCGTAGCTCTACCCTTTGCACCCTTACCATATATATCTGCCATTACTGTGTCTCCCAACACTGATAGCTCGGCCACCAATGGGACAAGCCTCCCCATCTTTCATTACTATCTTGTCCATAGTATAGATGAGCAGCAACAGCTACGTTAGCAACAGGATTCAGAACGTGTGCTCCTGCAAAACCAGCAGCAGTTGAGCGGTCATCCCAATATTGGGGGAGATGTTGATACCAGCCTGCGGCTTTACTCTTAGGATTAATAGCAACACTATACGTATCATCAGCATCAGCAGACGATTCACATTCAGCTACCTGTAACATTTGATCTCTATCTTCAGGTGCAAAAAACACTGACACTAACTCACCTAATGAAGAGCAACCTCCTACACTGGTAAGTGCAGTTACTAATAATAATTTACTTAGCATCAGCGGGTATCCATTTCGGTGAACCATTCGGATTCTTTTTAACAGCCACGCCTGCTGGTGGAATGTCCCAACCAACACATCCTTCAGTTACTATTTCAGCTTCAATAACTTCTGCTTCTAATTCAAGCACCGGCGCTGAACGAGGGGGTGAATCCAGCGCCGATGCCAAACCCTTCCCTTCGAGTAACTCTTCAGGCGACGTATCCATCGACAAACGAGGAACAACAAAGTGTCTGGTCTGCCCACCAGAAACTTTAGTTCGCTTCTCTAAAGATAGCATAGCCTCAGCTAACCCTATACTCTGCAACTGACCCAACATTCCAGCCATACCCGGCATTTCATTAGCCGCGTTCCATCCCTTAGACTCTAGTCTCCATACCCCACCGAATCTTATTTCAGGTAGGACAACACGCAACCTAGTATAAGGAGAACAAACCATTGACTGCTCAAGAGAACACAAACAAGGAACACTGTCAGTGTCCATGCCATCTGGAGTTTTCACCGGAACATCGGCACTCACACCATCACAACGACGTTGACAACCACCAGCAGACCACTGCTCGTACCACACATCAATGCTGTTCGGAGGCAGGAACACCCGTATCTCAGATGAAGTAGTAATAACTTCCCACTGTTGTTGTTTAGATTTAGGTGGAGTCCAACTACTTACACTACCACCATGAGCATTAGCTATTTGTTCTATGGCTTCTTTATCAGGAGAAGTAAACCTAAACGTGTCAAGACTTTTCATGGCACGTTCTGTCTTTACTCCCAATCTGATACGCCCGTGTTCTGGTGTTCGTCCCAGATCTTGTATTGCTTTAATTGGTTTCATTTTGTTTGTAATACTCCCTCATTTTTTTGACTGCATTAAACATCAGTTCAGATGCTTCTTCAGCAGCCTTGTATCTTTGCTCAAGCACATATAAACCATCTGCATCTTCTGATTTTTTCTTAGCTTTATAATAAGTAAGCTGACCGTACAACTCTGCTTTATATGTTTTCAATGCTTCCACTATAGCACTACCATGCCAGTAATCTAATGCACCTACTTCTTCCCACTCATCTTTGTCTGTTATCCAATCGATAACAAGAAACCCACTCTTAGAATCCATTAGCTTTATCCTTTACACATTGATCTTGGTGATTACAATAATTGCATTGCCATACCTTGCCGTAAGCTGTACCATCTACCCACAATCCTTTACTCGGATCATCTATCTCAGCAGGAAAAGGAACATCAGGATCAGAATGCGAAAACCTACGAGGCACAGACAATGGTCCATCAGCTTCAGTAGCTAACGCTATACCCTCTATCCTTGCCATCTCTTGTTCAGCAAGAGGAAAGAATTCATCAGGTGTTAGATGCCACTCGGCAGCAAACCTACCTATGTCATCAAGCCCAAACTTAGCTGCACGTCCGGGTGCTATGTTCTCTAATGACAAGTAAGCAATGACTAGATAGTCAGCGTTCAAAGCACGAGCATACATAGAACCCTGTAACACAGCGTTATGTCGAGGCCCTTCTCCTTTTTCAACTGACATCTTGTAACCAAAACCATTGATTGTTTTCAACTCAACAACCACTGTCTTACCGTCATCAGTTTCTAATACAAGATCAACATGACCGTGACCATGCTCACCTAATACTACGTTAACTTCTTCTTCTGCATTCAGTGTGGTATCTGAACCTATCCACTGTTCAATAGCAGGCTGCAACAACTCATGTACTACAGATCCCAATCCCATACGCCATATGTCAGCAGTACTAGACGGATTAGTTTCAGGTACATCAGCAACCATGTACGCAATCTTTCGTGCACACATACCAGCCCATGATCCACGCCATTTAGTTTCATCAGGTTGCGACGGCGCTTCATTACCTTCAGCCCACGCCTCAGCTATACGATGAACAACTAACCTATTTTCTGGCTCTGCAATGTGCATTCCCAACCTACTTTCTTAATGAGGAATCCATCCTCTATTTTTAAGGCTCTAATAGAACCGTGATTTTTCTTTTGTAAATAAACTAAATTTCTAAATGCTTTATCGCTGCATTCATAATCAACACCTCTAATTATTTGATGCCAATTACCATCCAACCAATCAAACCAGTTATACCTACTGCGTTTATCAGCATTGTTACGCATCAAATGTTTAGCTTCTTCATCTGTTAATTGTTTAGACATTTAACAACTCCAATGTTTTCTTAGCTAAGGGAGTCTTACCCTCAACAGCTTTAATTAATGAACGTGTTCTCTTAACTACTTGATTACCACGTTGACCTAGATTTATATGATGCTGCTCTGCACCTTGAATAGCATTGTAAGCAAGCCACTTGTTCTTATCATCCCAAGTCTCTGTCTCTCTACGCCACTCATTACTAAACCAATACATTTTTTCTTTATAATTCTCAACTGTTTTATGATGAGGAGCAACCCACCCATTCATACTTGTTGACCTTGGTTCAGGTACTAACTACTTAGTTAATATATCAAACTGTTCATCAGTATAAGACTGACTCTTTAACGTCACAGCTATACGTTTCATAGTCTCAGCGTGAGCCATCGCATCACCCAATATCTTTGAACGATACTCAGCAGTAATATCATGCTGTTCAGTACGCCTAGCTTTAAACAAAGCAGTACCCATCATCAACATGTTAGAACAGAACACACGAGTCGTGAAATCATACACACCTGTCGACCACGTACCATCAAACGATGCAGTCCACGCAATCTCAGGTTTAATCACATCACCACCACCCAAATCAATAGGCTCACCTATACTCTGGGTCATGAACAATCTCCTACCACCATCAAGCACAGCACATCCTGTTGTACTCTCAGGTAAGAAAGACTCCATCATGTCAGCTACAAATGTATAGCTTGTGTTCTCACTATAACCCGGACCATGAATACCAATAGGTTCATCGTTGTCCTTACGAATAACCCACTTGAACAGCGGGTCAGGTTCATCTTGATGATGCCTTGTCGTTGGTGCCTCCGGTACTACAAACCCTTTCTCAAAGGTGTAGTATCCAGCCTTGTTATACCAAACTTCAAAGTCACCATCATGCTCAGTTAAATATTCATGAGCAGATTTCTTACTGCCAGACTTAATCATCTGGTCACGGAAATTACTTTCCATCCTCATAGTTTCTATTCCTTTTAAGTTGTGCACGAGCTTCAGCTACGCGCTGTTTATTTTCTTCAGTAGACAACACATCAATATTTTCTACTGGTGTCCAGTCTACCATACGTTGAGACTCATGAGGCATTGCATTCATGATGTCTCGCAGTTCTCTAATGAAAGCTAACACTCTGGCATGATCCAACTTATTAGCTAACGGTTTACGTTTTATATTAGAAGCAAACACATTAGTAGCCTTACCTAATGCGGCTAGCTTTTTGTTTCCTTTCACTGACATGTCTGCTCCTTGCTATCTCGACAACACACATGTCGAAGCTGTCTTTTAAATCTTTATTTTTAAAGAACCAAATCTCTTCACGCTTACCAGCAGTCAACCCACCACGTATAAACATTGGATGGTCACTGATCCTGTCATCTTTTTTCAACGCCATCCATAAGCATTCAAATTGAACAGGGCATTGCCAACACAATTCTTTCTTAATGGTTTCAACTTTCAACCCTTTACATAGGGCATGATGTAACCAATCTTCTAGTTGTAATTTCATTATCCCTTCTTAATGTTAATGGTAGTGGCAGAGAGACTAAAACAAGACATGAATGAAGTGCCTCTTAAATACTCTCTACCACCACCAAATATGATAGCGGCAAGGCTACGTGTGTTAGTCCTTTTGCTAAGCGCTTAGCTTTTCTACGCGCCTTGTCACTATCTATTGATACAAGATTCAACAAGTGTTTAACGTCTAACCCTGCATGTCCTCCATGTATCAACACCCTACTACTCGGTCTGTGAGAGTGGGATCACCACCGTACCTCATCAGCGTACACCGCCACAGTCATCCATTACTCCTGCTTTAGTAGAATATGTACGATCATATATAGGAGAGCTATGACAGGGAAAACCGGGGAACATCAACAACCCCAAACCTGTGCGCTCCTCACGGTTACGCACTCTCCTATATAAACTTTTAAAACTTTTCTTCAGGTGTAGAGTATGACTTACCTCCACCACTTTCAGATCTTTCATTCTTAGTTACTGTAGTAACAGCCCACCTTACAGTGTGCCCGATCTCTTCCACATTTATTTGTGGATAAACCTTTTTACTTCCGTCTGGATCATCAACACGCTTAATGTTAAGACTGCCAACAACCATGACACGATCGCCACTAGACATAGACTCAACCACATTCTCACCCATCTTGCCGTAGATAGAAAGATCAAAGAACTGTGTGCTCTCTTGCTTTTTACCTTGCGGATCTGTCCATGATTTATTAATCGCCATGCCGGTGTTGGTGACAGAGTTCTCATCTTCAAAGTATCTGATCTCCGGATCGCGTGTTAGGTTACCCCAACATACCATTTGATTTGCTTGACTCACTGTTAATTACCTCCTCGTAATTGTTTATATTAAAATGGTTCGGTTGAACGCCTCTCAATTTCAGCTTCAACCCAACGCTCTACAAGATTATAAGAAAGAACCAACTTACTACTTGCTTCTTTACTTGCTTCTTCTAGAGTTCCTGAATGCACACCATTGTGCAAGACTGTTGTTGCTTGCTTGTGTATATCATCAAGCATCGCTATTAATGTAGTACATTTCATCTCTTCTATTGGAATAGGTAGAGTATTACTCAGCATCGGTGCTCCGCTCATCAGCTAACTGCTCCTCATGTAAGTCATTATTATGTTGTTCCATAACAAGCTTAACATTTTTAACCACTGTGTCTACCATAGTTACAGGAAATTTAACACAAGCATCCCCTATATATAGTAAGAAAGTATCAGGTTCATCAGTCACATATGATTTACTTATGAATGCATAGGTATAATTACTATCAACTTCACACTCTATTACAGTTGCATTGTCAATGTGATGGTACTCTGATACGTTTCCATACTCAGTCTTTCTATCAGTTCTGAAACTTAAATTCATAACAACTCCTCCATTTGTTCGGTTAACATAATGTCATACTGTACTTGTAACACATCAATGATATCTTGATTAACACGACTTTCAATAGGCCAGTTAATCATAGGGGTTAACCCTGCACCACCAGTATGATACTCTTCAAATGCTTCATCAGTACCACAAGGATTGCAAACATATACATGTTCATCATCTATCCCTCTAGTACATCTACTTAATGAGTTCATTACTTGAGGTGTACGCAACGGTACTCTCTTACACCTTGGACATAATCTTGGTACGTGTCTCATATTTTCTCCTTTACTTTCCATACATATGGTTGATGAGTCCATCTATATGAACTCTTATTATTATTTTTATTGCATGAAATCACACCGTCTTCACGGCTACGCCATAAATCATTAAGCGTATCTAAATCTATTATCTGATTGCAGTATCTACACACTCTCATATCTTCATCTCCATATACTCATGCCGTTCTCTTGCCGGTACTTTATGAACACACTGTTGACATATATTATTAGGATTAAAACGACTCAACACAGTACTGCAATCAACACTGTACTTAGTACCCTTACATATCCTGTCTGTTTCTAAGTTAATTATCTTGGCCATTCTTCCCCTTCACATTCAATACTTTCTATATCTTCTGTTAACACTGACCATTCTTTAGGTATGACTTGTTTAATGTGACGATACTCAGGTATGGCAAGAGTACCAGCTTCATACATTTTCTCGTATTGATAGTCATTTAAATCCATGAACACTTCCCAGCCATCACGCATGTCATGTATAGAAATGTTATCTTCAAATGTTTGGTCAACTTTATATTCTAATGTTATTAGTATTGTTGCTGTTGCTACTCTACTCATTGCTTCCCCTCGTAATAGTCAGTCAGATTAAATCTGTATTCAGCAGCGTCGCCATTCCAATCTGCTACAGTTGGATTGTCTTCACCCCAACGCATGATCTTGTCATGCAACAACTCAACACAATCAGCCCAGTAAGAAAACTCTCTGCTTATTACTGTTGAGGGTACATTTTCCACCCCTCTTGCATCAGGTCCATAAGTCTCAAACTTAAACTTGTAGCACTGATCTTCTTCGTTGTGAATAATTTCTATTCCAGTAATCCAACCCATTTAGAACCTCCCAGTCCATATTCATTTCTCAAATGCGTTCGCATC
>PACY01000002.1 GCA_002700405.1 Flavobacteriaceae bacterium
CTGATGGGAAAGCTCCCATTCCATGAAATGTCATTTCAATAAATTGACAACCACTTCCTCCTACAGTAGACACATACCTAATTCTTATATATCTATACATGTCCCCAACAGGTATTTGAATTTCCGTAGAATTTGTATTAGCACCATCTATACTTTGCTGAGCTATTAATTCCCATCCTGCATTTTCAAAGGCAGCAGAAGAAACAGGAGAGGAGGTAACATTATTCCCAGAGCTTTCAAAAACAGGTAGAGTCTCCGCTGAATCTAAATCTTGTCTGGCCCAAATTTCAAGCTCAGTAGGATTATTTCCTGCAAAATTCCAAGTAGGCCTGAAATCAAAATAAGCTTTAGTTAGCTGTGTAGTTACTCCAAGATCTAGTGTAAAATGTCCTGGCACAGAATTTTCTCCAGAATGATATCCGTAAGCATCTCCAGACCAAAAATTACTATTATCCCATAAATAACTAGAGGGATTAGCTCCATAAAAAGTTCCTGGATTATCACTTGGCATATTAGCCATATTAAACAAAGATTTATCTAGAGTTAGAGGTTCAGTATTTTCACCGTAAAAAGTAAGTTCAGTTAATTGAGCACTGTCACCCCCTACTGATCCAGCAACTCTTACTCGTATGTAACGTTTTGGTGAAGAAACAGTAGGCATCATAAAACTCTGGCTTTGCTCATTCAGCCCGTCTATAACTCCATCATAAAGCAATTGCCAGCCAGCATTTATAAATTCTGCTTCATCACTTGATGATGTTTCTGCAAAATCTAAATCATCTCTTCCCCAAATTTGAATTTCAGTAATATTATTATTAGCATTTGATGAAGGATCTATCATATCTAGTTTTACCTTTCTTAAATCTGTTGTAACTCCTAGATCAACTGTAAAATGAAAAGGGATGCTCCCTAGTCCTGAATGATAAGTAAATGTATCATCTCCATTCCATGAACTATTTTCATCAAATAAATAATCATCAGGATTGGCATTATTATAATTTCCTGGATTATCGCTTGGCATATGAACAAGCCTAATAAAATTCTTGTCCAGTTCAGCATAAGGAAGGTCGGGTAAAGTATAGTCCAAAGATTCTAATGCCATTGAATCAATCCCGTGTAATCCAGACTGAATTACAGAAGTCGTCTGCATGTTTCCAAGTGGCTTTAAATCAATTAGTCTAACCCTGTTGTCATCATAAAAAGCAGTATCACGAATGATTAGATTTGAACTATTCTCGTAATCAATTAAAGTATAAAGGACGTATTCTGATTCGGCATTCCCATAAAAATTTACATAATCTCCATCTGACTCAAAAGAAAAACCTTCTACCTCTCTAGGATCTTGATCTGAAGCAAATATATCTCCGACAACACTGCCTGCTACTACTTGTGATACCGATAAATTCCCAACTGGATCCTGTGTTGTTATAGTAAATTCATATGATTTTTCGTCTAAATTTGGGAGAATTAAACTATAGATCCCATCTTCAATTGTTCCGTCTTCAAGAGCATAAATATCTGTCTGATCCTCATACTCAACAATTACCTGATTTGAACTACCAAGAAATTGTGTTTGTCCTTCAAGCTGCGCTCTATAAAATCCTGGTCTTATTATAAGAGTATCTAGCTTGCCTGCATAAATATTCTCTCCCTGCAAATACTCTTCATGTATAGAGTCAATATCTCCACATGACACATTCCACAAGATTAATATAGAAGCTAAAAAAGCTTTTACTAAAATTTTTATTTTATTTCTGTTGTTCAATATTAGATTAATTAATTAATGTGCCCCAAAATGATAGCTCTCCAATAACAGTCACCATTTGATTATTCCATGATTCTACATTTACTAGTCTTATATAGCGGATTTCGTGTTGTCGTGCATCAAAATCAAATACAAAATCCTCTCCATTATCTTGAAATTCATAATCCTCTTGAGTATTTGAACCGGGAGGCAAGCCTGAAGGCTTGAATGATTCAAAAGTCCCCATATATATCCATCCACCTCCTGGTTGTCCTGGATCATAAATTGGCAGACCATCAAGGTTTGCTCTTCCATAAATTTCAAATATTTTTGGATTCCCATGTTTATATAATTCTGAGCCTCCTCTTTGATAAAGTTTAAACCTATTTAACTTTGCTGTTTGACCTAAATCTAATGTTAATTGATGTGGCAAGGGTAAAAAATTTGTATGACCGCAATTCCATTGGTTACTCCAATAACCATCCCAAATTTGATTTGCAGAAAACCCATATTCACTAAAACTCTCATCTCCAGGCATTGATTGTATAGACCAGTAAGCTTTATCCATAAACATGTCTTCTAATGGTGTTTCTTCAAAACTTCTTGTAGTTGTTTGATTTCCCCACTTGTCTTCAACATATATTACAAATACTGTTGGCTCTGCATCATATCCTCTAAAGCTATATGAACTGCTGGCTTGACTTGTATAAAAAGATTCTCTAAACACTAAATTTCCATCATCATCTAATGTTGACATATTTAAAGAAACTTCTGCTCTTGTTGGATTTTCATATGCAATATTTATTCCTCCGAAATCTTGAGCACTAACCATAGAGTTTAATATGGCATGAATGGGAGCTTCTAAAGGAGATATATTGACAACAACAGGCTCTGATTCATTTTCTCCTCTATCAACTGCAACTACATCTACAGGGTATGTTCCTTCCTGAGCAAATCCAACAATACTTAACGAGTCTATTACAGCTGATACAATGACCTCTCTTGATAACTGATTTTCATCTTCAAAAGATGCTTTAATATAAAGAAGATCTTCGTCTGTTGGAGGAGTAAAGAAAATAACTGCTCCTCCAGGAGTATTTACAACTTCGTTAATAGTTACTTTGTCTGGAGGTATTCCATCAGAGCCATAAGGGCCATGTCCTGATTCTTCCGAACAAGTCATTGTTAAAGAAACTGCGGTTATTGTAGTTACAATAATGAAAGCCTTTTTTATGTATTTTAAATTATTCATATTTAATATTATTACCATCCAGGGTTTTGAACTAGATTAGGATTTCTTAATAATTCATTTTGGCTAATTGGCCATAAATAATCCTTTATTAAAAAGTTTCTATAATATATATTCTCAATTTCATAAAATCCTTCAACATCAGACCTATATATATTCCATCCCCTAATAGGTCTACTAAAATAATCACCTGCTAATTTCCACCTTCTTATATCCCAGTACCTGTAGCCTTCCAGTGCTAATTCTATCATACGTTCCTGCCTAATTATATCTCTCATGCCTTCTTTTGATGAGGGTTTACTTGGGTTACTTGAGTGCTGTGCCCATGTGGAAACCAAATCTGATCCAGCATCTAAGCCTGCCCTGTGTCTTACTCTCTGAATATATTCATACACTTCACTATCTGGTGAATCTTTAGTTTCATTTAAAGCTTCCGCATAATTTAAGTATAAATCAGCCATTCTTATAATAGGGAAAGAGTATCCTTTTATTGTTGACCCTTGCAATGAAATTATATTTTCATAATGAACTAATTTCTTAGCAAAATATCCGGTAATTGAATAAATCTCAAAACCATTTTTTCCTGATGGTGCTCCAGCCTTGGCATTTAAATGAGGGATTTGTTCAATGTTAGTTGTTTCTAGTGAGAACCATTTTCCTCCATCAAAACCAATAGTAGAATAAAACCTTGGCTCCCTAAATAAATGTAATTTAGCTGTGCTATATTCATCCTCAATATAATAAGTATGATACTGATCATCCTCTGATGTCGTTGTAACATCATATCTGTTTGAATAGTCCCAATTTAAATCTTCATCGATTGGAACTCCGTTATTACTATAGAATGTCTCTACCATATTAAGAGTAGGCGCATGAGACTTTTTAGTATAATTAAATAGTGCTTGATGGTCTGGCGTCCATCTTGGTTGACTCCACTGCTGTAAGTCACCCGTCCAAGCTGGTTCAAAAGCCCAGACTATTTCACTATTAAAAGGATCTGTAATCCCTGCCCTATGTGATAATTCTTGAATAATTGTTGAATTTACGTCTCCATTTATTGGGAGTTGATCTGTAAATTGATACAACATGTGGCCATTTGACTCCGCTGTAGAAATAGCATCTAATAAAGCATCTCTTGCAAGAATCCATTTATTAGGATCGTAGGTTTGATTAACTAGTTGATTTCCATTAGTGTCAATTAATTCGCTAAAATCTGTATTGCCATTAAATATAGGGCTAGCAGCTAATACTAGAACTTTAGCTTTCAAAGCTTTTGCAATTGGAAGTGTAATTCTTCCTTGTTCAGTATATATGTAATTAATAATCCCAGGCAAAGCATCGCTTTCAATAACCTCATCTAACAGCTCAACTATATACTCCACTACATCATCAACAGACTCTCTTGGTACCTGCGCTTCTTCAGCTGATGCCCCTACATATATATTGGTTTTAATTGTTGGAATTGGGCCGTACATTCTTAGCAGCCAAAAATGATAAAATGCTTTTAATACTTTCACTTCTGCCAGCCAACGTTGCCTTTCATCTTCCTCAAGACCAGGAACGGAGACTAGATTTTCTAAAAATATATTACAGTCTCTTAAAGCAACGTATAGACTATGCGGCGCCCCTCTTCCTCCTTCCCAATAATTTAAATACGGAGAAGTTCCATTCTGCATTCCTTTAGCCAATCTAAAACTTGTTTCATTATTCATATAGAAATCATTCTCTGCATAGTACCATATTTCATCTCCAGCCAATAAAGAGAAATTTTGCTCTATATGTGCATGTTCAGGTATATAAGTATAGCAGGTCGATAAAAATCTTTCTGCTGTTGCACGATTATTAAATGCTAGATCAATTGTAGCAATATTGTCTGGGACTACATTAAGGAAGTCCTTTTCACAAGATGAAAACAAAATGAAGATAAAAATTGCAATATATTTTTTCATTTTAATCATTAAAAGTTCATGTTTAGTCCTAAATTAATTCCTCTTTGAAGTGGATATCCCAACCCATTTCCTCCCATTTCAACATCCCAGATCTTAAATTTACTAATAGTAAAAAGATTTGTAGTACTTAAATAAATCCTTGCAGATTCTAATTTAATCTTTTCAATAATTTCTTCGTTTATTGAATATCCAATTTCTAGTGACTTTAATCTCAAAAATGATCCATCTCTTAGCCACCAAGTACTATTTCTGTTATTATTGTCTATCAGCTGATCCGAAAGTCTTGGCCATGCGGCATACAGGTCTCTATCATTTTCTGACCAATGATCATTTGCCCAGGCTGTAAGCAATGCATTATTACCAATAGCAGAGCTACTGGTGTCTATAAATGGAGATGTCCTATAGGCATCAATAAAAAACGAAGACCTCGCTGAACCTTGGAAGAAAAATGACAAATCAAAATTCTTATAGCTTGATGATACCCCAAATCCATAAATAATTTCTGGTGTTGTTGGATATCCAATAGGGACTTCATCATTAATATCAATTACCCCATCATTATTAATGTCTTTATATTTTATATCCCCAGGCATATAATCTCCGAAAGTTTGAACTGGAGAGTTTGCAATATCCGCATCATCAATAAATAATCGCTCCGCTATATAGCCCCAAGGTTGAGATAAATTTAACCCAATTCTAGACCTCCAAGGAAGACCGGCTGTCACATAGTCTAATTCCTCATATACTTCATATTTGCTTGTAGCATAAGAAAAATTTGCCCTTGCAGAAATAAACAGATCACTGCTCAAGTCATCCTTATAATCAATAGTAAATTCAAAACCTTTAGAAGAAGCCTCTCCTACATTAGCTCTAATAGGAGCTTGTAATCCCATTGTAGCTGGAATTTGTGCCCTATCCATTAAAATATTTGATCTGTATTCAGTGAAATAATCAGCCTGAAAATCTACCTTTCCAAAGAGTCCAAGCTCCACACCTAAATTCATCATAGTTGCCTTTTCCCAAGTAATTTGATCATTGGCATAACGATCAATGCTAACTCCGTTAATCCAATTACTAAACTCTTGACCAAACATAGACCCCATCGGCCCATCGTTTAAATTCACTTGAGAAATATAAAAGAATCTATCCGCAGAACTTCCAATTTGATCGTTACCAACCAGCCCATAAGTTCCTTTAAATTTTAGTTTAGTGACGATGTCTTCATAGGGCTTTAAAAAATCTTCATTAGATGCATACCATCCAAATCCAAAAGAGGGAAAGAACCCAAAACGCTCACTCTTAGCAAAACGCTCTGATCCATTAAATCCAAAATTAAACTCCCCAAAATATTTACTATCCAGTGCATAAGTAAACCGACCTGAAAGGCCTAAATTTCTATAAGGAAGTGAGGTTTGTAAATTACCATTATTAGCATATTTTTCCTCTCTAATAATTCCAACTAACATTCCTGAAACTTCGTGTCTTTCATTAATTGTCTTGTTATAATTTAATGCCCCCTCAAAATAAACTGTGTTGGCAATAGTTTTAGCACCTTCATGATATTCAAGATATTCTGTTCCCTGGTTTGGGTTTAAAGCAATTAATGCATATTGATCACTTTGGAAATCATAATTGGCTAAGGTGTAATAAAAAGGATTGTATTTTCTTTCTAAATTATAGAAGGAATATCTAGAGGTATTTACTAAAAACCTAGCCTTAAGTCCTTTTGTTAGAAAATCTAGATTTTGTTTAAGCTCAACTGTAGCCAACAAATTGTTATAGCTCTCATCCTTATAGCCCCTTATCATATTAGCATATGGATTTAGATAATCTCCAAATTGTCCGTAGTTCCCAAAGAGAATATGAGTTGAATTTTGAAACTGAGCATCAGGATAATAATACTTAGGATAAAGAACTGGGTTGGTTTGCATTGCCTGCTTGTAAACTTCCTCTCCGCCACTTAAAGGCCCATTATAATCATCGAAATTCCCAGAAAATCTAACAGCAACTTCTGTAGTAGGAGTAAGGTTAATATTAATATTGGAGCGTAATGATATTCTTTTAAAATTTATATTATTATTAAAATTATTTTGCGGCTGAATTCTTAAATTACCATTATCAGTATTTACTGTGCTAGCTAAATAATATCTTGCTACTTTTCCTCCTCCACTAACATTAAAATTAAATCTACTATTTAATGTATAATCTTCTAACAGCTCATCAAACCAATTTATAGTAGGATAGGCCATTTGATTTCTATTTGGGTCTTGAGAAATTAATATTTTTTCCAAAGAATATATTCTTCCCCCCAGTGGATTTCTAGTAGCTAATGCTTCATTATGCAAATTCATGTAAGTAATAGGGTCCGCAATTTCTACATTTTTAGTAGCAGCAGAATATGTTTTCTCATACCTCACACTTACCTTAACTTTTCCTTGCTTACCCTCTTTTGTGGTAACCAATATAACTCCATTAGCCCCCCTTGCTCCGTAAAGTGCAGTAGCTGTGGCGTCTTTCATAATAGAAAAGCTTGCTATATCATCCGGCTGCAGTCTAGCCAAATCAGTAGAGGTTGTTTCTATCCCATCAATTAATATTAGCGGGGATCTTGCATAACCAAATGTGCTAACACCTCTAATGAAAAACTCTGCATTATCTCTTCCTGGTTCGCCACTTCTTTGATAAGCAATTACTCCTGCTATCCTTCCTGCAATTGAAGAAGTTAAATTACTTGTAGGAACTCTTAGTTCTACCGGGTCAATTGATGTGACTGCAGCTATTACACTTTGTTTTTTTTGTTCCCCGTAGGCGACTACTGTCACCTCGTCTAAGCCAAAAAGATCCTCTTCCATTATAATGGATAAGTTTTTTTGGCCACTCAATTGTATTTCTTGTGTTATAAAGCCAACATAGCTAATTAATAAGGTTGCATCAGAATTGGCTTTAATAATAAAATTCCCATCAAAGTCCGTAACTGACCCATTATATGTTTTTGCATCTTCTAAAATATTTACCCCCGGCAAAGGAATGCCTTTATTGTCAGTAATAGTTCCTGTAATTATTTCTACTTGAGCATATGTAATGGAGTATTGTGCAAAAAAGAAACAAAGAAAAAGAAGTCCTGCAAAGCGTTTTATTCTTATTTTACACATATTCATACTGGATAAGTTATGAAGATAAAAATATAATTACAATATTTATAGCAAGTCTGAAAAAAATTAGCAGACATAGCAATTATACCTTTTTTTCAGCTCTAACATAACAATTTGATTACCATAGAGATACATTGTTATCCAAACAATTGCTCTATCAATTAACCTAAAAACTTCAGTAGATTTATTTTTGATTTAGAATATTTTAATCTATCTTATATTTACAATTAACTATAAAAACTATACTATGAACAAAATTACTCTTGTTCTTTTTTTGGCTTTAATAATAACTTTTTCAGCAAAAGCTCAGGTATTAACTGTTGGTGAAAATGGTAGTGTTGAAGTTAAAAGTGGAGCCACACTTAACGCAGGAGGCTTAGAGATAAGTCCCGATGCTGACTATACAATTGCTGGCGCTAATAGTATTGAAAAAGCATTGACCGCAATATCAATTGATGGATTGGAGTCGATGGCAAGGCATTACGAAGCTGCGGAAGATTTAACAGGATTTACTGGAACTATTGTTTATAATTATGAAGACGCTGACATGAATGGGATAGACCATTTTGCAGCACTTCAAATTTTAGACACCTCCGACGGATCGTGGATGAATTACGCAGATGAAGATAGTGCTGACTATACTGTTACACATGCTTTTGCAGACGCTGTTCAAATTAAGGCAGTCACTGCAAATGATGCAACGTTGAGTATTGAGACGGTAGAGGGAAATATGAGTATTTCAATTTACCCTAATCCAACAGCAGCAATATTAAATGTAAAATTTGATAAAGATCTTGAATTAACAATATATAATTTACTAGGTCAACAAGTATTAAACTCTAATTCAAAAACATTAGATATTTCAGGATTAAATGATGGCACATATATTCTTGTAGCTAAAAATCTTGAAAACAATACAACTACTAATTTTAAAATAATTAAAGAATAACTTAAAAAAAATACGATGAAAAAACATAACTTAATTTTATTATTTGTACTATTTGCATTTATTGCAAATGATGCAATAGGACAACAAAACGATGACGCAAAAAAGGCTGGAGTTGTTTATGTTGAAAATGGCAACAATGAAACTCAATCAGGACGGATGTATCGTGCAGGTGTAGGGATAGACTATGCTACACGAGGTTATAACGGGAACTCTAATGATAGGTTTGGAAATA
>PACY01000003.1 GCA_002700405.1 Flavobacteriaceae bacterium
AAAAAATAAATCTTTTAATTTCTCAAATTATTCATAACTATAAGATTAAAGAAAATGATCTTCAAGGTTCATTAAGAAGAGAGAAATTTACAATTTCAGTTGGTGATGAATTACCTCCAGGTATTTTAAAATTAGCTAAGGTATATATAGCTAAAAAGAGAAAATTAAAGGTAGGGGATAAGATGGCAGGTCGACATGGTAATAAAGGTATTGTTGCTAAAATTGTAAGACAGGAAGATATGCCGTTTTTAGAAGATGGGACACCTGTAGATATTGTATTAAATCCTCTTGGAGTTCCTTCAAGAATGAATATTGGACAGATTTATGAAACTGTACTTGGATGGGCTGGTAAAAATCTTGACAAAAAGTATTCTACTCCAATTTTTGACGGTGCATCATTAGATGAAATTAACGAAATAACAGATAATGCTGGTGTTCCAAAATTTGGTCATACATACTTGTATGATGGCGGAACTGGAGAAAAATTTGATCAGGCAGCTACTGTTGGAGTTATATACATGTTAAAATTAGGACACATGGTTGATGATAAAATGCATTCTAGATCAATTGGACCTTATTCTCTTATAACTCAACAGCCTTTAGGAGGTAAAGCACAATTTGGTGGTCAAAGATTTGGAGAAATGGAAGTTTGGGCTCTTGAAGCTTATGGCGCTTCCAGTACCCTAAGAGAAATATTAACAGTTAAGTCTGATGATGTTGTCGGTAGAGCCAAAACATATGAATCTATAGTTAAAGGAGATTCTATGCCAAATCCAGGTCTTCCCGAATCGTTTAATGTATTAATGCATGAACTTAAAGGGCTAGGTTTAGATATAAGATTAGAAGAATAATTTATTATTAAAAATACATCCATTTATTATGGCAAGAAAACAAGATAAAACAGTTTTGAAATTTAATAAAATTTCTATTGGACTTGGATCACCTGAGTCTATTTTAGCTGCATCAAGAGGAGAGGTTTTAAAACCTGAAACTATTAATTATAGAACTCATAAGCCTGAGAGGGATGGTCTATTTTGCGAAAGAATATTTGGGCCAGTAAAAGATTATGAATGTGCATGTGGTAAATATAAAAGAATTAGATATAAAGGAATTGTTTGTGATAGATGTGGTGTTGAAGTCACTGAGAAAAAGGTTAGAAGAGATAGAGTAGGACACATTAATCTTGTTGTGCCAGTTGCTCATATTTGGTATTTCAGATCTCTTCCTAATAAGATTGGTTATTTGCTTGGATTACCTTCAAAGAAATTAGATATGATTATATATTATGAAAGATATGTAGTTATTCAACCAGGTATTGCTGTTAATGCTGAAGGAGAAGCTATAAGTAAAATGGATTTTTTAACTGAAGAAGAATATTTAGATATTTTAGAAACATTACCTCAGGAAAATTTGTATTTAGATGATGAAGATCCAGATAAATTTATTGCAAAAATGGGAGCAGAATGTCTTATTGATCTTCTTTCAAGAATTGACCTAGCAGAGCTTTCATATCAACTTAGAGATAAGGCAAATAATGAAACATCTAAACAAAGAAAAACTGAAGCATTAAAAAGGCTTCAGGTTGTTGAATCATTTAAGGAAGGTAATTTAAATAGAGAGAATCTGCCAGAATGGATGATAATGAAGGCTGTTCCTGTAATTCCTCCTGAATTAAGACCGTTAGTTCCTCTTGACGGAGGTAGGTTTGCTACTTCAGATTTAAATGATCTTTATAGAAGAGTAATTATTAGAAATAATAGATTAAAGAGATTAATAGAAATTAAAGCTCCTGAGGTTATTTTAAGAAATGAAAAAAGAATGCTTCAAGAATCTGTTGACTCATTATTTGATAATACAAGAAAATCATCTGCAGTAAAAACTGAGTCAAATAGGCCATTAAAATCTCTTTCAGACTCATTAAAAGGTAAGCAAGGTAGATTTAGACAAAACTTATTAGGTAAACGTGTAGATTATTCTGCAAGATCTGTTATTGTTGTTGGTCCTGATTTGAAATTATTTGAATGTGGACTACCTAAGAACATGGCAGCTGAACTATATAAGCCTTTTATTATAAGAAAATTAATGGAAAGAGGTATAGTAAAAACTGTAAAATCAGCAAGAAAGATTATTGATAGAAGAGACCCAGTGGTATGGGATATTCTTGAAAATGTACTTAAAGGGCATCCTGTATTATTAAATAGAGCGCCAACACTACACAGATTAGGTATACAGGCATTTCAACCAAAATTAATTGAAGGAAAGGCTATTCAGCTACATCCATTAGTATGTACTGCATTTAATGCTGATTTTGATGGAGATCAGATGGCAGTTCATCTTCCGCTTGGACCTGAAGCAATACTTGAATCCCAACTTTTAATGTTAGCATCCCATAATATTTTAAATCCAGCAAATGGATCACCAATAACTGTACCTTCTCAAGATATGGTTTTAGGTTTATATTATATGACAAAACTTAGAGTCTCAGATGATAAGGTTAATGTTACTGGTGAAGGGTTAACATTTTATTCTCCTGATGAGGTAATAATTGCTTATAATGAAAATAAAGTAGATCTGAACGCTTCAATAAAGGTAAAAACATTAGACTATAATGATGACAGAACCGAACTAGTAAGTAAAATTATTGAAACTACTGTAGGTAGAGTTTTATTTAATGAAAAGGTTCCTGAAAAAGCAGGATATATAAATGATGTATTAACGAAAAAATCATTAAGAGACATTATTGGTGAAATATTAAAAGAAACTAGTGTTCCAGAAACGGCTGCATTTTTAGATGATATAAAAACACTTGGATATAAGTTTGCTTTTGAAGGAGGTTTATCATTTAGTTTGGGAGATATAATTATTCCTGTTGAAAAACATAAGATGATTGATCAAGCTAATAAAGAAGTTGATTCAATTAGATCTAATTATAATATGGGTTTAATTACAAATAATGAAAGATATAATCAAGTAATTGATATATGGACTTCAACAAATGCTGAATTAACTGAACTTTCAATGAAAAGAATTAGAGAGGACCAGCAAGGATTTAATTCAGTTTATATGATGCTTGATTCAGGAGCTAGAGGATCAAAAGAGCAAATTAGACAGCTTACAGGTATGAGGGGCTTAATGGCAAAACCAAAAAAATCAACTGCTGGTGGTGGTGAAATTATTGAAAATCCAATTTTATCTAATTTTAAAGAAGGTTTGTCAATTTTAGAATATTTTATTTCTACTCATGGTGCGAGGAAAGGTCTTGCAGATACTGCATTAAAAACTGCTGATGCGGGATATCTTACTAGAAGACTTGTAGATGTATCTCAGGACGTTATAATAACTCAAGATGATTGTGGAACTTTAAGAGGCATTAATGTATCTGCTTTGAAAAAGAATGAGGAGGTTGTTGAGAAATTAGAAGAAAGAATAGTGGGTAGGACAGCATTGCATGATATTCATGACCCTATAACTTCAGAGATAATTGTATCTTCTGGTGATCACATTAATGATATAATTGCTAATAAAATACAAAATTCTTCAATTGATCAAATAGAAGTTAGATCTGCATTAACATGTGAGTCTAAGAAAGGTATATGTGCAAAATGTTATGGAAGAAATTTAGCTACAGGGAAGGTTGTTCAAACAGGAGAGGCTGTAGGTGTTGTTGCTGCACAATCGATAGGTGAGCCTGGAACACAGTTAACTTTAAGAACGTTCCATGTAGGAGGTATTGCTGGAAATATTTCTGAAGAAAACAGTCTTATTTCTAAGTATGATGGAATAGCTGAAATAGAAGATTTAAAAACTGTTAAAGGAACTGACAGTGAAGGAAATAAAATAAATATAGTTGTTTCAAGATCTTCAGAACTAAAGATAATTGATAGTACTACTGGATTAGTTTTAAGTAACAATAATGTTCCTTATGGTGCTACGTTATTTATTAAAGATGGACAAAAAATTAAAAAAGACACATTAGTATGTCAATGGGATCCATATAATGGAGTTATTATTGCTGATTTCTCAGGTAAGATTGAATATGAAAATATAGAGCAAGGCATTACTTATGAAGTTGAAATTGATGAACAAACTGGTTTTCAGGAAAAAGTAATAATAGAATCTAGAAGTAAAAAGCTTATACCAACAATTCATGTAAAAAATAAAAAAAATGAAATAATTAGATCTTTTAATTTACCTGTTGGCGCTCATTTAATGATAGACAATAAAGAATCAATTAATCTAGGAAAAATTTTAGTTAAAATTCCTAGAAAATCTGCTAAAACGGGTGATATTACGGGTGGACTTCCTAGAGTTACAGAATTATTTGAGGCTAGAAATCCTTCTAATCCCGCTATAGTAAGTGAAATTGATGGTGTTGTTTCATTTGGAAAAATCAAAAGAGGTAATAGAGAAATTATTATTGAATCTAAAACAGGTGAGATTAGAAAATATTTAATTAAACTATCTAATCAAATCCTTGTTCAAGAAAATGATTATGTAAAGGCTGGAACACCAATGTCAGAAGGATCTATTACTCCAAATGATATACTTAACATCAAAGGGCCTTCTGCTGTTCAACAATATTTAGTAAATGAAGTCCAGGAAGTATACAGACTTCAAGGAGTAAAAATTAATGACAAACATTTTGAAGTTGTTGTAAGGCAAATGATGAGAAAAGTAAGAATTGAAGATTCAGGTGATACTATCTTTTTAGAAGATCAATTGGTTCATAAATCTGATTTTATTGATGAAAATGATGGCATATACGGTAAAAAATTAGTAGAAGATGCTGGAGATTCAGAAAATTATAAAGTTGGTCAAATAATATCTACAAGAGATTTTAGAGATGAGAATTCAATTTTAAAAAGAGAAGATAAAAAGGAGCTAGTTGCTAGAGATGCAAAACCAGCAACTGCAACACCTATTTTACAAGGTATTACTAAAGCCTCTCTTCAAACTAAATCTTTTATTTCAGCTGCATCATTCCAAGAAACAACGAAAGTTCTTAATGAGTCTGCTGTAAACGCAAGAGTTGATAATCTTAATGGGTTAAAGGAAAATGTAATTGTAGGACATAAGATTCCTGCAGGTACAGGTCTTAGAAAATATGATGATTTATTAGTAGGATCAAACGAGGCTTATGATGAACTTGTAGATTCTAAACTTGAGTCAGAGGAAGAAGAAGTTAATATTAATTAGATAAATTAATCTATGAGTTCAGATAAAAAAAATACAAAAGGAAAAATCAATATTGAAATTGACGAAAAGATTTCTGAAGGAATTTATTCTAATCTTGCTATTATAAATCATTCTGTTTCAGAATTTGTAGTTGATTTTATTTCTATAATGCCTGGAGCTCAAAAGAACAAGGTTAAATCTAGGATTATCATTACACCACAGCATGCAAAAAAGTTGTCAAAAGCTTTAAGTGACAATATAAAAAGATTTGAAGAAAGCTATGGTTCTATAAAAGATTATGAGAATCCTAATATTCAATTGAATTTTGGCCCTACTGCCAAAGCATAGTATAATAGTTTTTAAACTTTCTTTACTTTTTTTGTAAATTGTCATTATTGTTTAAATTGCATTTAATTCCTATAATAACTATATAATTCAATTAACTATGAAAAATATTTTTTATTCTCTTATTATTTTAACAACCTTTATTGGATGTTCAAATGAGGAGGTTTTAGATCCAACAATTTTTAATTCTGAATTAACAATTATTCAAAATTTAGACAATGGTGTTCCAGTTGCATCTGTAATAAACGAAATAGGTGTAGAGGGCTTATATGGCTTAGAATATGGTGGTGGTTTTATATTTCATGTGGATGTGATGGAGTCTACTATAATGGTTGCAACCGATTTTTCTGAAATTGGAGATGTGGCCTGGGGTGATATTTTTGATTTAGATACTAATATTGAAATTGGCTCAGGTATGCAAAATACTGAACTAATTATTCAAGGAAATCTTAATGATAATAGCACTGATGGCGTTGAGTTTGGAAATGATAATTATGCTTTTAAGATAGTAAGTGATTTAGAATATCGGGGGTTTAATGATTGGTTTATTCCAAGCAGTGATTCAATGGGAGCTATATACAGTAATGTCCACTCTATGGGAATGGGTAATTTTGATGAAACATTAGTTTACTGGTCATCTACAAAACAAGGTTATTTTCCATATGTAATGTCCTTTGACTTTAATTTTGGAGGTCAAGCCTTTCCTGGTTTATGTACACAGGTTAATGGAATTTTAATTGCCAGAGAAATCTAAATTTATATAACAGAATATATGACTACTGATTTTGTTATTCTTGTTGATGAAAATGATAAAAAAATAGGCTTGATGCCGAAAATGGAAGCCCATAAAAAAGGACTTTTACACCGTGCTTTTTCAGTTTTTATTTTTAATGATAAAAATGAACTAATGCTTCAAAAAAGAAATAGAAATAAATATCATTCTCCAGGATTATGGACAAATACTTGCTGTAGCCACCAAAAAGATGGAGAATCTAATATTGATGCGGGGAAGAGAAGACTTAAAGAAGAAATGGGCTTTTGTGTTGATTTAAATGAATTAGATTCATTTATATATTATGTTAAATTTGATAACGGATTAATTGAACATGAATTAGATCATATATTAATTGGAGAATATAATGGTAGTTTTAATGTGAATCCAGAAGAAGTAGATGAATGGAAATGGCTTGCTTTAGATAAAATTAAAGATGATATAAAAACAAATCCAAATAATTATACTGAATGGTTTAAAATAATTATGTATAATTATTACAATGAATTAAAAAATTGAAATGAAGTTAACCGTTAGTAGAAAAGCACATTTTAATGCAGCTCATAGACTTTACAATAGTAAATGGTCAGAAGATAAAAATAATCAAGTTTTTGGCAAGTGTAATAACCCAAATTTTCATGGACATAATTATGAGTTAACTGTAAGCGTGACAGGTCCTGTTAATTCTGAGACAGGATATGTAATTGATATGGCTTTATTAAAACAAATTATTAAGCAAGAAGTTGAGAATAATTTAGATCACAAAAATTTAAATTTAGATGTAAAGGAATTTGAATCAGTAAATCCAACTGCTGAGAATATTTGTATTTATATATATAATAATATTAAAGCAAGATTAGATTCAAATTTAGATTTAGAAATTATACTTTATGAAACCCCAAGAAATTTTGTAAAATATTCTGGAATTTGAAAGATAATCGGGTATTATATAAGCAAGTAAAACAACAAGTTGAAATATTAGGATTTAATGTAGTCAATTTTGATTTTGATAGACCTTGGGGAGGCTTCTTGGTTATAGATGAACAACAACTGCAATTATTTATATCAACTTTCTTTGATAAAATAGAAATTAACACGTCTAACGATATAAAATTAAGTCCAAAGATATTAATTGTCAATCCCAAGTCTAGGTTATCATGGCAATATCATTATAGAAGAAAAGAGATATGGAGTGTATATAAAGGTCCAATTGGGGTTGTAAAATCAAAAAATGATCTAGAGAATCCAATGAAAATTTATAAAAGTGGCGATATAATTACTTTTGATATTCAAGAAAGGCATAGGCTTATTGGACTAGAAGATATTGGTGTTGTAGCTGAAATCTGGCAGCATATTGATATTAAAAATCTTTCGGATGAAGATGATATTATAAGACTTCAAGATGATTATTACAGAAAATAGAATTATTTATTAATAATTTTATTTAATTCAATTCCATATTTTGAATTAGAAATTTCTTTACTATATGAATTGTATATTTTAAGTAAATAATCTTCATTAATATCCTTATTATATTTTAATGCTAGGTAAGGGGAAATTATTTCTTCTTTTTTATTTTTTATATAGTTAATAATAAATAAAATCTTTTTTTTCTCAATCTTATCTCTTAGAATGGAAATAGAATCAATACTTTTTTGATTGTTTTTCATTGATTCTTCAATCTGCTTTTCTAGTAGTTCTAAATCCTCTTCCTCATATTTCACTAGAAATGAATTAAAATCATTTAGATTTGATTGTTGTTTAGACCCTAAAAATTGAGCATCAAATTGGAGTCTTTTATTACTTGTATTTAATGTCATTTTACCGGCTTCAGCAAAAAAATCTATTTCATTAACGGTTGATTTTCCTAGTCTTATAGTTAAAATTTGGGGTTCTTTAATATAGCCTTTTAAAAGAAAAAATGATGTTTTATCGACTGTGGTTGAATCTAAAATAATTTCTTCTTCATTATTCTTTGATTGCATTAAGTAGATATTCCCATTTTCAAGTCCATTAATTTTTCCACTTAATTCAAAATTTTCCTGATTAATATTACAGGAAATAACTAGTAATAATAATATTGAATATTTTTTCATTTTCTATAGATCAAGCCAATATGTTAATTTTAGATTTAATGATCTATTTTTAACTCTTGGAATGAATATGCTATTATACCTGTCTTCAGTATAGTAATTGTCATTGTATACTAGGAATAAGTCAGACAATGGAGCAAAACGCCATTGTAATCTTGTATTTAGACTTAGATTTTCTCTTTGATTACTATATTGAAGAAGTGTTGCCCAATATAAATTTTTAGTAAACGTAAATTCAAATCTTGGGGCTACTAGAATTATATCTGCACTAGGGTAGGGATCAGGTAGCCTAATCCTATCATAGTTAATTTCAACACTAGTAGTAAATTTTGGTTGAATTCTATAGCCAAATCTTA
>PACY01000004.1 GCA_002700405.1 Flavobacteriaceae bacterium
ATTGATCTCCGTTGGCACAATCATCAATGACTGTATATTCTGCTACTGGATTTGTACATGTAGCACAGGCCACTGTATAGTCAATACCACCAGCATATGTTGCACTTGTTTGACAGTTTATAGAACTATCAGTTTGTACACCAAAATATATTGTATCTCCACTTGACTGGAATGTTAATCCTGTTAGGTTCCCCCCATTGTCTCCTTGATAAAGAATACTCCCGTCAGAATCCGTAATTATTATAATGTCCCATCCTGCTTCTATTAATCCTGAGTCTATTGTTAGATTTAATGGAGATCCATCAGAGCTTACATATTCAAATTGAGAGGTATCATTATTGCCATAACAATAGGAGGTTGATATTGGCCCTGCCGCGCAGTCAACAAGAGTTACTGCACAAAATTCTTGAGTCATTGAGCCACTATTTGCAAAGCAGTTGGCATCATCATCATTTGCTACATTAATTTGTACATCAGTATTATTTGCATAAGGCCCCAATTGATATGTCCCAGTAGTTGATGCGCTTACATTAGCACTTCCTTGATTATCAGATATTGTGAGACTTCCTGCAGATCCTAAATCTGTAACATCTACATCAACAAAGAATTGAGGAGCATTAAGGCAATCACTTACCATTTCAAAATCAACTGTTGGATTTACACATGTTGCGCATGAAACAGTTATTGTTATAGGATCTATAGAAGTACTTGAAGCACAACTAATACTTGTATCTTCTTGAATCAAAATGGTTATATTATCTCCACTTGACTGGAAAGTTAATCCTGAAACATTTCCACCATTGCCATAAAAAGGTTGTTCAGGAGTTAATTCAGTAACACCATCTGAGTCATATACAAAAAGTTCATCCCAGCCATTTTCTACTTCACCAGAATCAATGGTTAGATTTAATGGACCACCGTCACTGCTAATAAATGAATATGAGTTTTCTAATCCTGTGTCATAACAGAAAGTAGTAGTAACTGGCCCGCCATTACAATCTACTGTAGTATTTTCTTGGGCTTGCCCAGTTAACGAATAAATCAAAAAAAATAATGAAAATAGAGCTGTCTTTCTCATGAATAAATAAATATACAAATGGAAAATTAAAATAATCATAATTTTCACTATATTTTTACGTATTAATATTTTTTTAGAATTGTAAATTTATAGCCTTTAGTAATTACCCTAAAAATATAATTTGGAAAATACTGTTTTAGTTGGAATCGTCACAAAAGATCAAGGAGTTGAAAAATCTAAAGACTATTTAGATGAGTTAGATTTTTTAACAATTACAGCAGGAGGAATAGTAGTGAAAAGATTTGTACAGAAAATGAGTATGCCAAATCCAAAAACTTTTATTGGAAGTGGAAAAATCTCAGAAATAAAGGACTTTATAATGGATAATAATATTAGTACAGTAATTTTTGATGATGAACTATCTCCCACTCAAGAAAGAAATATTAGCAAAATATTTAATTGTAAAGTTCTAGATCGAACAAATTTAATTCTAGATATTTTTGCTCAAAGAGCTACAACTAGTTATGCAAAAACACAAGTTGAGCTTGCTCAATGTCAATATCTTTTGCCTAGACTTAAGGGGATGTGGACTCATCTAGAAAGACAAAAAGGAGGAATTGGAATGAGAGGCCCTGGAGAAACTGAAATAGAAACCGATAGAAGAATTGTTAGAGATAAAATATCTCTTTTGAAAGATAAAATTAGATCAATAGATAAGCAAATGCATGTGCAAAGAGGCAATAGAGGAAAGCTAATTAGAGTAGCTATTGTAGGTTATACAAACGTAGGAAAATCTACGATTATGAATTTGTTAAGTAAATCAAAAGTATTTGCAGAAGACAAATTATTTGCCACTTTAGATACTACAGTAAGAAAGATTGTAATAAGAAACCTGCCTTTTCTATTAAGTGATACGGTTGGGTTTATTAGAAAACTTCCAACGCAATTAATTGAGTCATTTAAAAGTACTCTTGATGAAGTTAGAGAAGCAGACTTGCTTTTACATGTAGTTGATATTTCTCACACAAATTTTGAGGAACATATAAGTGCAGTTGAAAAAACATTAGATGAAATAAAAACATTAGATAAACCTTCTATTATGTTATTTAATAAAATAGATAATTATAAACCTGTAGATTTTGATGATGATGATTTAACAGTTGAGCGAACAAATAAAAATTTTACAATTCATGAATGGGAACAAACATGGATGAATAAGCTTGGAGACAAAGTAAAATTTATTTCCGCATTAAATAAAACTAATATTGAAGAACTAAAAAGTTGTTTGTATAATGAGGTTCGAAAAATTCATGTTACAAGATTCCCATATAATGACTTTCTATATCCTGAAATTGACTAGCTCTTTTTTTTAAAAACTGGTACTGAAGAGCATGCTTCACCATACATAATACTTTTTACTACAGGAAGTAATATGCAGGAGAGACTATAATATATTGACATAGGAACTTTATTATTAGAGCACCCTTTAATAATCACAGATTTATTTTTGTATTTAGTTAGATCTATTTTCTGAATTTCATCTTCAAATATTTTTCTTTCTAAATCAACTAAATTACCTATGACAACTTTTTTAGCGTGTGTAGTTAATTCAGCAGATATTAGCATATACGCCCAAGGAGCTATTATGGCTTTACTTGAGCAATTAACGGCTACAAAACAATCTTTATATTTCTTCCAATCATGATTTTTTACTGCTATTCGAAATTCTTTTTCCTTTAGATATAGCTCATCTACTAGCCAGTTTTTTAAATCTATTTGATGTCTTTCCCCAGGCAGGGAATAATCTTCAAGATCAATTGAAATTAATTTGCTTTTTTCTACTCTATTGATAATATCTTTTGACATTATATTTATGGTCTATAAAATTCCTAATTCAAGTTTTGCTTCATCACTCATTAGATCTTGAGTCCATGGCGGCTCAAATGTCATCTCCACATCCACGCTTTTAATTCCTTTAATAGTCTTTACTTTATCTTGTACATCTACTGGAAGGGTTTCTGCTACTGGACAATTTGGAGTGGTTAATGTCATTATTATTTTGACATCAAAATCCTCATTTACCAATACATCATAAATTAATCCAAGCTCATAAATATTAACAGGAATCTCAGGATCATAAATTGTTTTTATCACCTCAATTATTTTTTCTCCTATTTCGTTTGGATTAAAGTCTTGTTTACTCATTTTTATTTATTTGAATATGCTATTGCATATAATTTAATTTGTTTTATCATACTTGACAATCCATTTGCTCTTGTTTGAGAGAGATGCTGCTTTAGCCCAATTTCTTCTATAAAATCTGCTTTAGTATTTATTATATCTTCAGCAGACTGATTTGAAAAAACCCTAATTAATATAGCAACAATTCCCCTTGTAATTATGGCATCACTATCGGCTGTAAATATAATCTTATTATCATTATTTTCTGCGTGAAGCCATACTTTGCTTTGACACCCTTTAATAGTATTTTCTGGAGTTTTAAATTTAGGATCTATAACTGGCAAGTTTTTACCAAGATCAATGATATACTCATATTTTTCTGTCCAATCACTAAACATGTTAAACTCAGAAATTATTTCGCTTTGTATTTGCTGTATTGTCAAGTTGTTTTTTTTGTAAAAATACAATAACTAATAAATTTATGAGAGCATTTTTTTAGCAATCATTATTGCATTGATTAAAGAATCTATTTCTTGCGTAGTATTATAAAAACTTAGTGATATTCTAATTGTACCAGAAATATTAAAATAATCCATTATTGGTTGGGCACAATGATGACCAGTTCTAACAGCAATTCCTTCATTATCAATAATGGTCCCTATATCATAATGATGTAGATTTCCAATGTTAAATGAAATAACAGAAGTTTTATTGGTAGAATCTCCATAGATTTTGATTTCATCTATTTCAAGTAGTTTTTGGGTTGCATAGTCAAGTAATTCTTTCTCATACTGAGCAATATTATCTAATCCAATTTCATTGATATAATCAAGGGCTACTGCCGAAGCTATAACTCCTGCTATATTAGGCGTGCCTGCTTCAAATTTATTAGGAATTTTAGCATAGGTTGTTTTTTCAAAGGTTACCTCATCAATCATCTCTCCACCACCTTGATAAGGAGGTATTTTAGTTAGCCACTCTTCTTTCCCATACAGTATCCCAACTCCAGTTGGACCATATAGTTTATGAGCTGATCCCACATAGAAGTCAGCATCTAAATCTATTACATTTACTTTAAAATGAGGAAGTGCTTGAGCTCCATCAATTAAAACTGCTGCACCAAATTCATGTGCTTTGCTAATAATTTCTTTTACTGGATTTATTGTGCCAAGAGCATTTGAAACATGGTTTACAAAAACGATTTTAGTTTTATTAGAAAGTAGTTTTTCGTATTCTGAAAAAATTAATTCACCCTTTTCACTCATTGGGATAACTCTCATGATTGCACCAGTTTTTTCACATAGCATTTGCCATGGGACAATATTACTATGATGTTCAAGATGAGAAACGATAATTTCATCTCCTTTATTTAATAAGTCAATAAATCCATTTGCAACAAGATTAATACTGTGTGTTGTGCCTGAAGTAAATATAATCTCACTTGAGCTTTTTGCATTAAGTTGTTGTTGAAACTTTTTTCTTGCATCCTCATAAGCCTCAGTAGCTTTTTGGCTTAAATAATGTACACCTCTATGAATATTTGCATTAAGATTTGAGTAGTATGATACTATTGAATCAATTACAACTTTAGGGGTCTGAGTAGTGGCAGCATTATCTAAATATATAAGCTGCTTTCCTTTAACTTTTGAATTCAGTATAGGAAAATCATTCCTAATCAAATCTATATTAAACTTATTGTTTCCCATTTATAAGTTGAAACCAATTTTTACTCCTAATTTATTTGCAATAATATGGTTTATCCTAGTTTTAATTTCAGGAATTTTTACACTTTTAAGGATATTATTTGCAAATCCATACATTAAAAGAGCAGTTGCTTCCTTTTCTGGAATACCTCTAGATTTTAAGTAGAACAATGCATTTTTATCTAGTTGTCCTACTGTGCATCCATGCGAGCATTTTACATCATCTGCGTATATTTCAAGTTGAGGCTTTGCATTTATAGTCGCCTTGTCTGAAAGCAGTACATTGTTATTTGATTGAAAAGCATTTGTTTTTTGTGCTTCTTTTTTTACCAGTACTCTCCCGTTAAATACTCCAGTTGATCTACTATCATAAATCCCCTTATAGTCTTGGTGACTATTACAGTTTGGTTTATTATGATTAATAAGCGTGTTATGATCTACATGTTGTTTCTCTCCAATAATTGTTACCCCTTTTATAGTAGTTTCAATAAACTCATCATTTTGAGAAATATTTAAATTATTTCTTATTAGTTCACTCCCAAATGAAAAAGTATGCATAGTAAATGCACTATTGCGTTCTTGATGAACATAAGTATTGTCAATCAACGAAGCTTGAGGATTATCGTTTTGTATTTTATAATAATCAATTATAGATTTTTTCTCAGCATAAATTTCAGTTACACTATTTGTAAACACTTTATTCTCACTTAAACTTTGATGCCTCTCAATAATTTGTACTTGTGAATTCTCGTCTACAATAATCATATTTCTAGGCTGAAACATAAGTGATGATTCATTACCAGTAGAAAAATGAATGATTTGAACAGGTTTTTCTACAAATTTGTTTTTAGGAATATGTATAAAAGCCCCTTCATTTGAAAAGGCAGTGTTTAACGATGTAATTCCATCATCATGCGCTATTTTATTGAAATAATTTTCAACTATAAGTTCATATTTTGATTGAGATAATGCAGCCGACAAAGTACAAATATCCATTCCTTCATGTGTAGTATCTGAAAGGTGAGAGCAATATTTTCCATCAACAAAAATTATTTTATATGAATCAATATCATCTATTAGATATTTTCTAATATCTTTAAATTCAAGGACATTGTTTAGCTTAGGTAATACACTATAATCATTATTTAGGAGATTTTTTAATGAGGTGTATTTCCAGTTTTCTAGTTTTTTGCTTGGAAATCCAATTGATTCAAATTGTTTAATAGCTTCAGATCTAATGTCATGAACATAGCTATCAATATTAGTTTGATTTTCAAAAGCTATAAATGACGATAATAATTTTTCTTTTAAATCAGTCATTATGATTAATTATTAATTTCTTCTTTAATCCAGTCATATCCCTTTTTTTCCAATTCTATAGCAAGGTTTTTATTTCCAGACTTAACAATTTTTCCATCAAATAATACATGCACATAATCCGGAATAATATAATCAAGAAGCCTTTGATAATGCGTAATAACTACTGTAGCATTGGTTTTAGTTTTTAGTTTATTAACTCCACTAGCAACAACTTTTAGCGCATCAATATCGAGTCCAGAATCAGTTTCATCTAGAATTGATAAAGTTGGTTCTAGCATTGCCATTTGAAAAATTTCGTTTCTCTTTTTTTCTCCTCCAGAAAATCCATCGTTTATAGATCTAGATAAAAACTTTCTGTCAATCTCTAGCATACTACATTTTTCTCTTAATAGTTTAAGCATTTGATTTGCTGGCATTTCCTTTTCTCCTCTTGCTTTACGCGTTTCATTAATAGCAGTCTTAATAAAGTTGGTGATGGTTACACCAGGAATTTCAATCGGGTATTGAAATGACATAAATATTCCTTTATGTGCTCTTTCCTCTGCTGACAATTCGTCAATAGAATTATTTTTAAACAACATTTCTCCTTTTGTAATTTCATAATCTTCCTTTCCTGCAATTACTGATGCTAATGTGCTTTTGCCTGAGCCATTAGGACCCATTATTGCATGAATTTCCCCAGCTTTAATCTCAAGGTCAATACCTTTTAAGATTTCTTTATCTTCTACCTTTGCATGTAAATTATTTATCTTAAGCATATCTTTTATTTATATATTATCCAACAGAACCTTCTAGACTAATTTCAAGAAGTTTTTGAGCTTCTACTGCGAACTCCATAGGTAATTTGTTCAATACATCCTTGCTGAATCCATTAATGATTAATGCAATAGCTTTTTCTGTATCAATACCTCTTTGATTACAGTAAAATATCTGATCTTCACCTATTTTACTGGTTGTAGCTTCGTGTTCTACTTGAGCGGATTTATTTTTAGTTTCTATGTATGGGAAAGTATGGGCCCCACACTTATTCCCAATTAATAGACTGTCACATTGAGAGAAATTCCTAGCATTATTAGCTCTGGCGCTAATATGAACTAGTCCTCTATAACTGTTTTGAGATTTTCCTGCAGAAATTCCTTTTGATATAATAGTTGATCTAGTATTATCACCTAAATGAATCATTTTAGTACCTGTATCAGCTTGTTGAAAATTATTTGTTACAGCTATTGAATGAAATTCACCTACTGAATTATCTCCTTTTAGAATACATGATGGATATTTCCATGTAACAGCACTGCCAGTTTCAACTTGAGTCCATGATATTTTAGCATTCTTCTCACATAAACCTCTTTTAGTTACAAAATTGAAGACTCCTCCTTTTCCTTTTGAATCTCCTGGATACCAGTTTTGTACGGTGCTGTATTTTATCTCAGCATCATCTAATGCAATTAGCTCCACAACTGCTGCATGTAACTGGTTTTCATCTCTACTTGGAGCAGAGCATCCTTCAAGATAACTTACATAACTCCCTTTGTCTGCAATCACCAATGTTCTTTCAAATTGGCCTGTCCCCGCTTCATTGATTCTAAAATATGTAGACAGCTCCATAGGACATTTTACACCCTTTGGGATATAACAAAATGAGCCATCACTAAAAACAGCTGAATTTAGCGCAGCATAGAAGTTGTCTTTTTTTGGGACAACTGATCCAATATATTTTTTAATTAGATCTGGATGGTTTTTTATTGCTTCACTAATCGAACAGAATATAATTCCTTTTTTATTTAATGTGTCTTTAAAAGTAGTAGCAACAGAAACAGAATCGATTACTACATCCATAGCTACTCCAGCAAGTTTCTTTTGCTCATCTATAGAAATTCCTAATTTTTTAAATGTTGCCAGTAATTCAGGGTCTACTTCATCAAGACTGTTATATTTTGGCTTATTTGATGGAGCAGAGTAATAAGAAATCTTTTGAAAATCAGGCTTTTTATATTTTACATTAGCCCACTCAGGCTCTTCCATTTTTTTCCATATCTTAAACGCATCCAGTCTCCATTCTGTCATCCACGAAGGCTCACCTTTTTTCTTAGATATAGCCTTTACGATTTCTTCATTTAATCCAATAGGAAGAGTGTCAGACTTAATGTCTGTGTAAAAACCATATTCGTATTCTTTGGTTTCTAATTCTTTTTTTAAATCATCTTCTGTATACTTACTCATAATTTTATTTTATAGAGAAAAACTTTCTCCACATCCACACGTCCTATTAGCATTAGGATTTACAAAAACAAATCCTTTTCCATTTAATCCTCCAGAAAATTCTAAAGTTGTTCCAACTAGGTATAACAAACTCTTTTTGTCAACAACTATTTTAATTGCATTGTCTTCAAAAATCTTATCATCATTCCCTTTTTTATTGTCAAAGTTTAATTCGTATGAAAGTCCGGAGCATCCACCACTCTTTACACCAACTCTTACAAAGTCAGTGTTATGACTAAAGCCATCCCTTTCCATTAATTTAATTACCTCATTTCGGGCAATATCCGTAATACTGATCACACTATTAAAATTTACTGGACTACAAATATACAACTAAACTAGATTTTTTTAACATTTTTACTGCTATTACTCATATAATTAACAACTTTTTAAGTAAAAAGAATGTAAATTTGCCTTCATGTTAGAGAATAAGAATAAAAATTCAACAAAATTAGAGGATATTGGAGAGTTTTCTCTAATAGATGCTCTAACAAAGGACCTAAAAATTAGACATAAATCCACGATAAAGTCTATAGGAGATGATGCAGCAGTATTAGATTATAAAACCAAAAAAATAGTAGTATCTACTGATTTCCTGATAGAGGGAGTACATTTTGACCTAAGCTATATGCCACTAAAACATCTTGGTTATAAGGCGGTTATGGTCAATTTATCTGATATATATGCCATGAATGCTAACGCTAAGCATATTACAGTTTCTCTCGCTATTTCTAACAGGTTCTCTCTTGAGGCAATACAAGAATTGTACTCAGGTATAGAATTAGCTGCAAAACAATATGATATAGACCTTATAGGTGGAGACACAACATCTTCTGTTACAGGGCTTACTATCTCTATAACAGCGCTAGGTGAAGCAAACCTGTCAGATATAGTTTACAGAGATGGCGCAAAAGCCAATGATTTAATTGTTGTCACTGGTGATTTAGGAGCAGCCTTTATGGGATTAAAGGTATTAGAAAGAGAAAAAGAGGTTTTTAAGGTGAACCCAAAAAACCAACCTGATTTAGATCAGTACACTTATCTGGTAGAAAGACAGTTAAAACCTGAAGCAAGAAAGGATATTATAAGACTTTTATCTGATTTAAAGGTTAGGCCAAGCTCTATGATTGATATCAGTGATGGTTTATCATCTGAGTTATTACATATTTGCAAGAAAAGTAAGGTAGGCTGCGATCTGTATGAAAATAAAATACCAATGGATCCTCAGTTAATATCAACTTGTGAAGAATTTAATATTAATTCAACGACAATAACTCTTAATGGAGGTGAGGATTATGAATTACTTATGACTGTTTCACAAAAGGATTATCCCAAAATTAAAGCAAATCCAAATTTAACTGTCATAGGATATATAAAAGAAGAAAAAGCAGGGTGTAATTTAATTTTAAGAGATGAATCTTCGGTCGAATTAAAAGCAAGAGGTTGGGGTTCAAAAGAAGATTAGTGATGAAAAGATTTTTGTTTTTATTTATTCTATTCCTTTCTTTTTTTAATATTTATTCAGCCGATTATTATGTTTCTTCGTCAGGGGCTGATAATGGAAGTTGTGGATCTGAAGGGTCTCCATGTCAAACTATTCAGTACGCATTAGACAATAAAGTTGGTGCTGGGGAC
>PACY01000005.1 GCA_002700405.1 Flavobacteriaceae bacterium
AATTACATAAAATGAGTCATTAATATAACCAGTATCAATTCTTTTATAGGTTAGATTAAATGGATTTACATCAAAATTTGATAGAATGTTATTTAGCTTAGTAGTATTCACTTGGATTGATTCCATAATGGAGTTGGATAATCTCCATTGTCCGTATATTCTTTTAAATTTTCTACCGCGGCTAACTTATCCTCTGCATAAGTAACCCCAAACCATTTGCTTTCAGAGTCAATAACTTTAATTTCAATTACATTATTCTGCAATAGTGTTTGAGCGGCATATGGAAGATATATTTCATCTTTTTCTATGTTATCTAATTTAGAGTGCATTTTAATTATATATTCCTCTAGGTAATCAAATATTGTTTCATTGCAGACCCAATAATTCATTGAAACAAAATCCTCTTCCTGCAATATATTTCCGCTATCATGATCAATTATTTTATCTCCTTGTCTTTGTATTTCCAAATGCTCTATGATTGAAGTCAAATTATTATTCTTTTCCTTACATACTCCTCTAGAAACTGTTCCATATTTCGACAAGGTGTTTTTTAATTGGTAAGTGATAAGACCATAAGTTGATTTAACCGTATTTGAGTTAATAAAATTAGCTGCATTTTTAAAAGCGTTTTTATCATAAAAATCATCTGCATTAATTATAGCAAAATCTGTCTTTATTACATCCTTTGCACACCAGACAGCATGGGCTGTACCCCATGGTTTTATTCTACTAGGATGAGCAGTAATATTATTTGGAAGATTACTTACTTCCTGAATAATTACATCAACTTTAACCTCACTTGGGATTCTAGGTCTTAAATATTCGTATAGAAAATCTTTATTTTCTTTTTTTGTTATTAAAACAATATGATTAAAACCATTTTCAATAGCATCATAGATGCTGAATTCTAGTAGAAACTCTTTATTTGGGCCTAGATCATCAAATTGCTTTAATTTTCCATATCTACTACCACTACCCGCTGCCATTACTAGTAAAACCATTATAATTATTTTAACTTGTTAATTAAATTTATAGCTTTTTCATTATTACTATAATGTAAACTATAAAATTCTGTATTAATTATCCAGTCAATAAACTTTTTTGCATGTTTTTCCTTTGATGCAATCCAAGCATCAGGCAAAAATTGTTTTATTGCATCCTTTTTTTCAATCTTATTAAGTGTGTTAAGCCCTTTTAAATCATATTGGACATGAATTACCTTATTGCAATTAAAGGGACCTAAATATTCAAATTTTGGAGGTAAATATTTAACCCAACCTTTTATTTCATTAATATAGTAAGATTGTAATTTTTCAAAATCATTAAAAATTGATGAAACTTTATTAAAGAAACTCTCCTTTATTGAAATAGCTGATGGAAATGAATATATACATGAGTTATCTGACAATATTGGAGTAAAATCATCAGAAACAAAATTAAATCCACTGGTCATTAGAATTGTTGTTAGAGAGCTTTTTCCACTTCCAGAATCTCCTGTTAGCATAATAGCATCATTATTTTTTTCAATTGCAGAAGCATGTAATACTCCCATCCAATCATCCTCAATCTTTTCATAAAAAAAGGAGGTTAGTTCCATTGAAAACTTCCCCTGAAACTCATGCATATTTTCATGTGTCCATCCACCAATACATGTATTTTTATTAAATAGGTAGATTACTTTGTCTTCAGAAAAAACTGTTAATTCTCCAGATATTTTATGTTCTTCATTTGATTGAAGATGCAAAAACTTAGGATTAATTAAACCTTTTGTCATCTCAGAATCAAAATTCACTTTAATAGTTTTATTGTTAAAGGTATATTTAACGTCTATTTCAGTTGTTTTTGAAATTTTTTTTGTTTTAAGAATTTTATTATTGGAAGTATTAATACATTCACTAATAAATTCATTCATTTGAGTATTAATTTCTATATAATTTTTCTCAGATAAGTTAAGAGAATCGTTAATCCTTTTTATGAATTTATCATTATCACTTAGTTTGAGTGATAGTAATTTAGAAAATTCCTTGTCAACAACTACATATTTATTAGAAGATTTAAACCAATATATATCTGTACTACTAGAAATTTCCTCTTTCAGATAAGAAATCATACTTATAAAATTAATAGTTCAAAGATAATACTAGATATTACATATATGACAAAAAAAAACCCTCAAAAGAGGGTTTTTTAAATAATTTTAAAAACTTTTTATTTTCCTTTTAAAAACGGAAGACCAGTTTTTTGGTTTTCTACAACTGATTTACCTGATGGTAAGTCACAAGCATTAGGTCTTGAGTCTTTTGCGAAATAATAAATTGTTTGATTTCTTCCACCTTTTAACACTACATCTTTAGAGTGTAAGTGGTAAGTTTTTCCTTTACTGTTTGTGTGAGTATAACCCATGTCTTAATTAGTTTTTAAATTATTAATAGCTTAAAGATAGGTTTTTTCTCTGATAAAACAAAAGATTTACCCATATAATAACTTTTTTATTTTTTTAGCTTTTTATCTGTTGGCTATAATTTGATTTTTTTAGAACTTAAATTATAGAAATTCTGAGTCCTTATAACGGCATTTTCACTTATATCTTTCCAAAAAAAGTTTATATCTCCAACATGATAATTCTTTATAAGGGAGAGTTGAATTCTTTTAGGAATTTTTCTGGGAACATTTGACCATATAATCCCATCTTCTACACTTATTTTAATTGACTGTGGATAGATGTTATTGTCATAAAATAATAAACCCATATGCTGGTTAAACTCGGTTTTATTTGAATTATCCCAGGTTATTGGGTTTACTACAACAGAATTATTTTTCCAACTAAAGTACGCTGGATCAATATTTTTTCTAGGTTTTTTATTTTTTCTAAAAGTATTCCAAGTGACATAACCTTTATTTTCAGTAGGACTATACATCGGTTTAATATCATTAAAATAATCTTTTTTAATACTTGTGCCAATTAAGTATGCTGCAATTAGTCTGTCTTTTAAATCTTTGCCGTCAAAAAAATCTCTTAGTAGCATTTTGCAATGCACTGCACCTTGACTATGACCAGCAATTATAATAGGCCTGCCTTTATTTAAATTGTTAATATAGTATGTAAAAGCTTTTTTAATGTCATTATAAGCAATTTCTCCAGCAATTAAACCGCCATTGCTAGTGTAAGGTTCAAAAAATACTCTATAATGCGCCTGTCTATATAATGGGCTATAAATTCTTCCCGCTTTTGCCCAAGCTGATGCTTGGTATTGGATTGCAGTGTTTCTAATTATATTATTCTGATCTTCATTATAAATATCTGCATTCCAAGAAATATTATTCTTATCAGTAATTAAGGTAGGATATATATAGAATACATCAGCTTTAAGATCATCAATATTTTCAGGATAAATGCTATTTAATATGCTATCCTGGATTTCTGGATGAGCAATCCAAGAATTTAAGTTTGAATAATTAGGTTCATCAGGCACTTCAGATTCAACAAATGGCTTTGTTATATAAGTTGTCTTACATGAGAAAATAATAAATGTAAAAAAGAAAAAAAATATCTTTTTCATTATATGGTATTGGTCTGGTTATTGATATTATATTTGTAAAAATAAAAAACAAACTTATGAAAAGAATTATTATTCCTTTACTTTTTACAATTGTTTCTTACTCACAAAATGATGTTCAAAATGTTCGAGTTATAAAAGATGATTCTCAAGTAACAGAGTTAGTTAATACATTAGGAAAAAATGAAATTAAGTTAGATGTCATAGACCTGCTATTTCAACCAGCTTTAAGTATTTCATATGAGAGAATATCAGATTCTTATTCATCCTTTGGAGGAGATGTTTTTATAAATTTTAACAATGTTAATTCTAGTGTTTCTTGGACTGATAGTTTTTCGATTTCTCCATTTTACAGATTTTATTTTTTAAACAAGAAGGATTTTGGAGGAGCTGGTTTTTTTGTTGAGCTTTTTTCTAAATTTTCCTTTGGCCAAGAGACGGTTGAGTATGCCTATGGTATATATGATGAATTAACTGAACCATATTTTGAATTCGTTGATGAAAATTATTTTGATATAGGTTTAGGAGTAGGGATTGGAAGAAAATGGATTAACAAAAAAGGGATAACCTTTGAAATAATGTTTGGTATTGGAAGGTATTTACTTGATGAAGTAGGAGGGGTAGATGATCAGTCTATGCCGTTTGGTGTAGATGATGTGTTTCGTAACCATAGGCCAGAGGTAACTGTTAAGGGAGGAATATCTATTGGTAAGAGATTCTAATTACTTTTTTAGATATTTGTAAAGACTATGGATCTAAAGAATTTATTTACAATAATTTTTTTAATTTTTTCAATTACAATTAATTCTCAATCGATTAGAATTAACGAAGTAGTGGGATCAAATTCTACAATTTTTGATGAAGATGGAGATACACCAGACTGGATTGAGCTTTATAATTATGGATCAGAAGCTATTTCATTACATAATTGGAATATATCTGATGAAGAGAATGATGATGAACCATGGATTTTTCCAGAAATTTCTTTACTAGCAGATGAATACTTGCTAATCTGGGCATCCTCAAAAGATAGATCTGAAATCAATTATATAAGAACACATGTGAATCATGGTGATGAGTTTAAATATATAGTCCCTAATGGAAATATTCAATATTGGAATACTTTAGGTTTTAATGATGAAAGCTGGGATGTTGGGCTAAGTAGTTTTGGATATGGAGACAATGATGATGAAACTCAGCTTCCTTTTGGAACTATCTCGGTTTACTTAAGAAAACAATTTTCTATAGATGATGCTAGTCTTATTCAAGGGTTAATTTTAGACGTTGATTATGATGATGGTTTTGTTGCATATATTAATGGAGTGGAAATCGCTAGAGCTAACATTAATGGTTCGCCGCCTTCTTATAATGCGACTACACCTGCTGAACATGAAGCACTAATATATGATGGTGGGATTCCAGTGAGATATTCAATTGATAATCCTCAAGACTTTTTAGTAGATGGTGAAAATATTTTAAGTATTCAGGCTCATAATATTTCCGATGAATCTTCAGATTTAACTATTATTCCATTTCTTTCTGCTGTATATTCTGATTCAACAGATGAAGGAATTATTCCACCTGAAATATTAGACTTAAGTCCAGTTAGTTTTATGCATACAAATTTTAAAATTTCATCATCAGGGGAAACTATTTATCTTAGAGACCCATCTAACAATTTAGTTGATTCTGTTACTATTGAAAATTTATCTGCAGATGTTTCCTATGGTGTTTCAATGAATTCTAATGAATTAGTGTATTTTGATATTCCTACTCCAGAAGGTGAGAATAATTCAGAAGAATTCTTAGGTGTATTAATATCTGAGGTTATATTCTCACACAATGCAGGAATATTAGAATCACCTATTTCATTAGTATTAGAAGCTGGAGAAGATGAATATATAAGATATACTAAGGATAGAACTGAGCCAAATGCTTTATCCTATTTATATGAAGGACCCATTGAAATTAATGTTAACTCTGTAATAAGAGCAAAATCTTTTAAGGATAGTTATATTTCTTCCTATTCTTATACCAGAACTTATCTTTTTAATGTATCTCACGAAATCCCTTTTGTTTCATTAGTTACAGATCCTTATAATTTATTTGATGATGATTATGGAATTTACGTATATGGTGATGAGTATAATCCTGCTTATCCCCATTTTGGTGCTAATTTCTGGGAAGATTGGGAACGACCTATACATTTTTCATTATATAATGAAGATGGAACTTTGGCTGCAAATTATAATGCAGGAGTAAAAATATTTGGTGGTTGGAGTAGAGGTCAGGATCAAAGATCATTGTCAATATTTGCTAGAGGAGGATATGGTGTTTCAGAATTTGAATATCAATTTTTTGAAGATATTAATTATGACGAATTTCAATCATTAGTTCTTAGAAACTCAGGAAATGATTGGTTACGTAGTAATATAAGAGATGTTGCTACCACAAGTTTAATGGAGGGCTCTGGTCTTGATTATCAAAAATATACTTCAGTAGCATCATATATTAATGGTGATTATTGGGGAATTTATCATATGCGAGAAAAAACTAGTGAAAACATGCTTGCTTCTAAACATAATGTAAATGCAAATGAAATTGATTTACTTGAATTAAATGCTGAGATTGTTGATGGAGATAATCAGGAATATATTGAATTAAGAAATTTTGTTGAAGAAAATGATTTATCAATTCAAAGTAATTATGAGTATGTTAAAAATGAAATTGATATTAATAATTTTATAATGTATAATGTAGCTCAAATCTATATTGATAATAGAGATTGGCCAGGAAATAATATTAAATATTGGAAACATCCAGAAGGTAAGTGGAGATGGATATTGTATGATACAGATTTTGGATTCTCAGGTCAATGGTGGTCTAGTTGGGATTTAGATTATGCCTATTCATATAATACTTTAGAATTTGCTTTAGATTCAAATGGTCCAAGTTGGCCAAACCCACCCTGGTCAACACTTATGTTTAGAAGACTTGTAGAAAACATAGAGTTTAGAAACAAGTTTATTAATAGGTATGCAGATGAGATGAATTCTAGATTTCTTCCTGATAGAGTTATCGACCATTTTACTAATATTTATGATAGTATTTTAAGTGAAATTCCTAACCACCTTGATAGATGGAACAGCGGTATGAGTTCATCAGACATATATTTTTATGTAGATAAAATGAATAATTTTGCTGCAAATAGACAGCCGGAAGCCAAACAGCATATTTTAGAAGAATTTAATTTACCTGATTATCACAAAGTCTCAATTCTTAATCAAACTCCTACATATGGATATGTTAGATTAAATAATAATCTGATAATACAAGAAGAAGATTGGGAAGGAGATTATTTTGAAGAGGTTCCAATTACATTAAAGGCTGTTGCAGAGTCTGGGTATGAGTTTTCTCATTGGAGTGGGGAAAGTGATTCGACAGATAGCGAAATAGAGCTAAGTATTTCTGAATATTCAGAAATACAAGCACATTTTATTCCAGGTTCAGAGGTAAATATTGTTATAAATGAAATTAATTATAAATCATCTGATGAATTTGATACAGGAGACTGGATAGAGTTATATAACCCAAATTCAAGTTCAATTGATCTTTCTAGTTGGGTATTTAAGGATAATAATGATTCTAACACCTATATTATTCCTGAAGGAACAACAATTCAAGAAGACAGCTATCTTGTCATAGTAAAAGATGAAGATGATTTTCTAGATTATTTTCCAGAAATAACAAATATAATTGGTGAATTTGATTTCGGACTATCTAGCTCTAGTGATGGGGTAAGGATATTTAATTCAGATGGAGTACTTCAAGATGAAGTTAACTATTTATCTTCGGATCCATGGCCAGATTTATCAAATGGAGGAGGTTATACGCTAGAATTAATATCTCCAAATTTAGATAATAGTTTACCTGAGAGTTGGTCAAATATAAATTTGCATGGTAGTCCAGATCAAGTAAACACTTCTACAGCATCCATAACAGACTTGGATCTTGCAAATTCTATAATATTTCCAAATCCTTTTAATAACGAGATTAATATATTTCTAAATCTAAATAAAACATCAAATGTTCAAGTTTCTATGTTTGATATCAAAGGGGTTAAAATAATCGATATTTTTAAAGGTGATTTAGATTCAGGAATGCAATCTATTAATTCAAAATTAGACAGACTATCTTCAGGTCTATATATGCTAAAAATTACAACTTCAGATGGAATCACAAATATTTATAAATTAATTAAGAGATAATTGTATTAATTTATTTTAACTAAATTTGAAATATTAATATAATATCTTTTAAAATGAATAATATAGCATTATTAACATTAAGAATAGTTTTTGCAGGCTCAATGCTTTATGGTCATGGCTTGGGGAAATTAAGCAAGTTAATTGAAGGAAATTTGAGTTTTTCTAATCCAATTGGAATTGGGGAAGCTCCAACTTTAATTCTTGCTGTTTTTTCTGAATTTTTAGCTCCAATTTTTATAATTGTAGGCTATAAGACAAAGTTTTTTAGCTTTTTTCCTGCAGCTACTATGTTTGTAGCAGCTTTTATTGTACATATGGCTGGGGGTGATCCTTTTGGAAGAATTGAGAAGCCTTTATTATTTTTAGTTGGATTTATTGTAATTATGATGATGGGGCCTGGAAAATATTCTATAGATAAAAACTAGCTTTCGTATTATTATAAATAGATACACGATTTATCTACATTTCATCCATCTGAAATAGCTAATTTTGTTAAAAAAAAACAACTTTACTTAACATTTTTTTATTAAAAAATTAATTATTTCTCATTATATTATGAATAGTTAAAAAAACTATTTAAAATCTAATAATTTTATTTAAAAATTTATGCCTAGATACCACAAATTAGGTAATATACCTCTTAAAAGACATACTATACATAAAAGCAATGATGATAAATTTTATTATGAAGAACTTTTTGGAACAATTGGATTCGACGGAATGTCATCTTTAATATATCACACGCACAGACCTACTCAGGTTAAAGATATTTTAAAATCATATGAAGTAAAGCCAAAAATAGCTGTTGAAAATAATATGAAATCTTTAATGTTAAAAGGCTTTCAAGTAAAACCAGAAAATGATTTTTTAGAAAGTAGAAAATGTATTTTAATTAACAATGATTGTCAGATTGTTCTTGCTGCACCAAAGCAATCACTAACAACATATTATTATAAGAATACTGATTCAGATGAGGTGATATTTGTTCATAAGGGGTCCGGAAAATTAAGGACTTTTCTTGGAAATATTGATTTTAAATATGGAGATTATTTGGTGATACCAAGAGGCGTTATTTATCAAATTAATTTTGATTCTACTGATAATAGATTATTCATAGTAGAATCCAAAAGTCCTGTGTATTCTCCAAAAAGATATAGAAATTGGTTTGGGCAACTTTTAGAAAATTCTCCATATTGTGAAAGAGATATTCATCCTCCAAATCATTTAGAGACTTATAATGATAAAGGAGAATTTATAATTAAAGTAAAGAAGCAAGATACAATACATGAGTATGTGTATGCAGCACATCCGTTTAGCGCAGTTGGATGGGATGGATATAATTATCCATATAAATTTTCAATACACGATTTTGAGCCAATTACTGGAAGAATTCATCAACCTCCTCCAGTCCATCAAACATTTGAAACAAATAGTTTTGTAATCTGTTCATTTGTGCCTAGATTATTCGATTATCATCCAAAGGCAATTCCAGCTCCTTATAATCATAGTAATATTGATTCTGATGAGGTCATATATTATGTAGATGGGGATTTTATGAGCAGAAACAATGTTGATAAGGGATTTATAAGCCTACATCCCGCCGGCATACCTCATGGACCACATCCTGGATCTATGGAAAAAAGTATAGGAATGAAGGAGACTCTAGAATTAGCTGTTATGGTTGATACTTTTAAGCCATTAATGGTTACTGAAGAAGCATTAAAAATTGATGATGGTAAATATTATAAATCGTGGTTAAACAAAAAGAATTAAATGTCAGCTATTAAGGAACTTAATAAAACCGAAAAGATTTTTAAAGATGCTCAAGATTTTCTTCCGCTTCTAGGGATTGATTATGTAGAGTTTTATGTTGGTAATTCAAAACAAAGCGCACATTACTTTAAATCAGCTTTTGGGTTTCAGTCTGAAGCTTATTCTGGATTAGAAACTGGTAATAGAGAAAATGTTTCATTTGTCATAAAACAAGAGAAGATAAGATTAATTCTTACTTCTTCCTACAAAACAAATTCTGAAGTAAATAAGCACTGCAATAAACATGGTGATGGAGTAAAAGTTATAGC
>PACY01000006.1 GCA_002700405.1 Flavobacteriaceae bacterium
CCAATAACCCTGTCATATCTGTACCCGTACCCTCTATAGTAAACTAAAACCTTATAATCATTTTCAGTTTCATCATAATTGCCACTTACCCCGCCTTGATTAATTTCATCATAATCATTTACTACTACATACTTATAATTATAAAATCCTTGCTTTAGTTTTAATTCCAATTCATGTGAATCTGAAGAGCGACTATAAGTCATTTTATATTCACTCCCTAAGCTATAATTATTAAAACCTCCTACAAGATATATTGATTCACCAGGCTGAGGAGTTCCGTTTTTTAATGAAAAATGAATGTTTACATAATCAGCCTCTATTTCAACATCATCAGTGTTTATGGCTGTAGTTAAAAAACCTCCATTAATATCTGGATTATAGGTATAGGATCTATTAATTCTAGGGTAATCTGAATAGAGATAATTATGATAGATATCATACAAATTAAATGATCTTACATTAACATTTGCAGCTCTAATTTCTTTATTTTCAAAAAACAAATATTCATTTCCACCCCAGAAACTTGACTCCAGATCATACTTGAAAATAAGTTTAGAGCCAATAGTGTATTGAGGCTTTAAATCACCTACTGAAGTATTTAAATTATTGTTTTGAATGATTAATGTTTTAATCGTGTTTTTCGGATTATTTAATTGTATAGATATTGGATTAACCTCAAATTCTACGGACTGCTTCGTGTTAATGTATGCTAGGTTTCTAAGCCTTTTGATTTGTGTTGGCACAGTTGAAAGCCCTTCATAAACAATAAATTTTCTGCTAAACACTAAATCCTGATACTCATCATAAATTCTTAAAATATAATTTCCAGATTTTGTAATTCTCACATCTTGATTTGGAATTTGAAGCTTATAGTGAGAGTATATTTGATAGGTATTAAATGAGGTTTTATAGTTTTGAATCTTAACATTATCAAATCCTCTTAGGTATTCTGACTTAATTAATTGAGACCTAGACCAATCAAAATTAAGTTGATCAATTGTATAGTAGTAGTCTGCTTCTTCATTATTTAATACATCAAAATCAAGTGTAAATGTTTCTCCTAGTTTTATAATTGGAAGGTTTGTAGAATAATTTTCATTTGAAGTTTTGAAACCGATAGTTTTAATATAATCTGGCGGATTTAACTCTCTTTCAGCCTGACCAAATATTGAATTGACAATTAGAAAATTAAGACAAATTCCAAGAATTATAAACTTTGATAAATTAATCATATAAAGAGGTTATATATTACTAGCTAATTTTCACTAAAAATAATCAAAAAAATATTGTAAAATCTTTAATATTGATTTACTTTTGCATCGAATAAAAAAACTCATTAATTTTATTCTCCTACTATGTCAAAAGACATCATTGTTAAAAAGGGTTTAGACATCAATTTAGTTGGTGACGCCGAAAAGACTCTAGAAATTTCAAAAGAAAGCAAATTTTATTCAGTTTATCCAGAAGATTTTCATGGGGTATACCCAAAATTAACAGTTAAGGCTAATGATAATGTCAATGCCGGAGATGTATTATTTTATGATAAAAATAATGAGGAGGTAAAATTTGTTTCACCTGTTTCAGGTAAAATTTCTGAAATTCAAAGAGGTGAAAGAAGGAAAGTTATTTCTATTGATATTAAAGCAGATAAAAATATTGAGTATAAAAACTTAGGTAAGTTAGATAGCAAAGCCAATAAAGGAAAGATTATCGAGTATTTATTAAACTCTGGTCTATGGCCTTTTATAAAGCAAAGACCATATGATGTAATAGCTGATCACAAAGTATCACCAAAAGCAATTTTTGTTTCAGGATTTTCATCAGCACCACTTTCTGCAGATTTAGATTTTATTTCTAAAGATTATCTAGATAATATTCAGATGGCAATAGATGTTTTGTCAAAATTAACCGATGGTGAGATTCATATGTCAATCAGAAAAAAATCTGATTCTATATTATCTAACTTAAAAAATACAACCATCCATAATGTTTCAGGGCCTCATCCTGCTGGAAATGTAGGAACATTAATCAATAAGATCTCACCTATTAATAAAGGAGAGGTGGCATGGACAATAGCTTTACAAGATCTTATTTTAATTGGATCTGTAATTGCCTCTGGTAAATTTTCTTCAGAAAGAATAGTCGCATTAGTAGGATCATCTATTGATAATCCTAGATATATTAAAACAACTATTGGATCTCAGATGTCAACAATCTTGGGTAAAGGAATTAGGGATAACAGTAGAATAATTTCAGGAAATGTACTTACTGGTAAGCAATCATCTATTAATGGCCATCTTGACTATTATAGTAATACTATTACAGTAATTCCTGAGGGAAATGACTATGATCTTTTTGGATGGACTAGGCCAATATTTGATAAAATTTCAACCTCTAGGGCATTAACTTTTTCATGGCTTTTACCAAACAAAAAATTTGATTTAAATACAAACACAAATGGAGAGCATCGTGCGTTTGTTGTGACAGGATCTTATGAAAAGGTTTTCCCATTGGATATATTTCCAATGCGAATATTAAAAGCATGTATGTATAATGATCTTGCAGAAATGGAAGCTTTAGGAATGTACGAGGTGGCACCAGAAGATTTTGCATTAACAGAATTTATTTGTGTTTCTAAGCAACCTCATCAAGAAATTATTAGGAAAGGATTAGATGAAATGAAAAAAGAATTAGGATAATGGATATAAAATCAAGTTTACATCAAATAAAAGAAAAATTTAAGGGTAATAAGTTTGCTCCTGCATTTAATGCCTTTCATACTTTTCTTTATACTCCAAATGATGTAACTAAAGGTGGAACACATATAAAAGCTGCCGATGATTTAAAAAGGACAATGAATATGGTTATCCTTTCACTTGTCCCATGTCTTTTGTTTGGTATTTTTAATGCTGGCTATCAGCACTATGCAGCTATAGACGCAGCTAATGGAGTAATAAGAGAAGCTTCATTATTTGGAAATTTTATAAACTGGGATAATTTTATTTTAGGAGCAATTAAAGTGATTCCACTGGTTGTAGTTTCTTATGCTGTAGGTCTTATAGTTGAATTTATTTTTGCTGTGATCAAAGGTCATGAAGTTGAAGAAGGATATTTAGTGACAGGAATGTTAGTCCCATTAATAGTTCCAGTTGATTTGCCATTATGGATGCTTGCAGTTGCAGTAATTTTTGGTGTAGTTATTGGAAAAGAGGTATTTGGTGGTACAGGGATGAATATTTTAAATCCTGCACTGACCATTAGAGCCTTCTTATTTTTTGCTTACCCAACATGGATGAGTGGAGATAAAGTATGGGTTCACGGAGCAGTTGAAAGAATGGGTACGCCTGAAGCAATATCTGGCGAAACAATATTGGGTAGTTATGCACAAAACCAAGAAATCCTATATTCACTTTCTGATATGTTAATCGGTTATATACCTGGTTCGGTAGGTGAGACTTCTAAAATATTAATAATCCTTGGAGCACTGTTTTTAATTTTTACAAAGATTGGCTCATGGAGAATTATGTTAAGCACAATCCTTGGCGCTTTATTTATGGGCTTAATTTTCAATCAGGTTATTGATTTTGGATTGATTACAGAAACTAGCAAATTCTATGGCTTAATGAGTGTGCCTTATTGGGAGCATCTGCTAATAGGAAGTATTTTATTTGGAGCTGTTTTTATGGCGACTGATCCTGTAACAGCAGCGCAAACATTAAAAGGTAAATGGATATATGGCTTTTTTATAGGCTTTATATCAATTATGATCAGGGTATTTAATCCAGCATATCCTGAAGGAGTGTTTTTAGCAATATTATTAATGAATGTTTTTGCTCCAACTATTGATCATTATGTGATTGAAGCAAATGTTAAGAATAGACTTAATAGATTAAAAATAAAAAGCAGTTAACAATGGCAATTAACACAGATAAAAACTCATACACAATACTCTTTGCCATAGGCATGGTAATTATTGTAGGGACTTTGCTTGCTGCCATTGATTCATCATTGAAAGATAAGATTAAGACAAATAAGATTCTTGAAAAGCAACAAAATATTTTGTATGCAATAGGTATAAATAATAATGAAGGTAATAGTGTTAGTTTTGTTTCTACAGATCAAGCACCTTCTTTATTTGATGAGTATATAGTTAGTCAAATTTATATTCAAGGCAACAAAATTATTGAGGATAATGAGGCATATTTAATTGAAGTTAAGAAGGAGAAAGCTCTTGCTAAGGATCCAACATACGATAGAAGATTACCTTTATTTATTGCAGATAGAGACGGTGTCAGATATTATGTTGCACCAATTAGAGGCAAGGGGTTATGGGATGCCATTTGGGCATATATTGCTATGGATGAAAATATGATGATTCTCGGAGCTTATTTTGATCATAAAGCTGAAACTCCTGGATTAGGAGCAAATATTAACCAAAGGTTTTTTATGGATGATTTTATTGGTGAAAAGCTATTAGATGAAAATGAAAATTTTAAAGGTATAAAAGTTTCTAAGACTAATTTAGACCCTAGAAATGAAATCAAAGATGATCATGAAGTAGATGCAATTGCTGGTTCTACTATTACAGGCGATGGTGTGTCGGCAATGATTAAAAGTGATTTAAGATTATATATACCATATTTTAAAAAATTAAAACAAAACTAAAATGGGACTATTGTCAAAAAGAGATAGTAAATTAATATTAGATCCATTATCAGATAATAATCCGATAACTATACAGGTTTTAGGGATATGTTCGGCTTTAGCTATTACAGCTGAGCTTGAGGCATCTGTAGTAATGTCTATAGCTGTTTTATTTGTAATGGGTGTTGGTAATGTGGTTATTTCTTTAATAAGAAATATTGTTCCATCAAGAATTAAAATTATTGTACAACTAATTGTTATTGCAACATTAGTAATTATTGTAGACTTAGTACTAAAGGCATATGCTTATGAGTTAAGTAAAACACTTTCTGTATTTGTAGGGCTTATAATAACTAACTGTATTATTATGGGTAGGTTTGAAGCTTTTGCATTGGCTAATGGCTTATGGAGATCATTTCTTGATGGAATAGGTAATGCATTTGGGTATGCTGTAATATTAGTAATAGTAGGGTTTTTTAGAGAACTATTAGGAGCAGGAACTCTGTGGGGTTATCCAGTATTTGGAGATGCTATAGATAAAACAGGATTATATGCTTGGGGGTATGAGAATAATGGATTTATGTTACTCTCACCAATGGCGTTAATTGTAGTTGGAATTATTATATGGATACAAAGATCAAAAAGTACTCATTTAATTGAAGATTAAACATGGAACATATAGAATTATTATTTAAATCTATTTTTATTGATAATATGGTATTTGCCACATTCTTAGGGATGTGTTCATATCTAGCGGTATCAAAAAAAGTTACTACAGCTAATGGTCTCGGAGCAGCAGTTATTTTTGTATTAACCATTACAGTTCCTTTAAATTGGCTTTTAGACACATATGTTCTTCAAGATGGAGCAATGAAATGGCTTCATCCAAGTTTTGAAGAATATAATCTTAGTTTTTTATCCTTTATATTATTTATTGCTACTATAGCAACAATGGTTCAGTTAGTAGAGGTTGTTGTTGAAAAATTTTCACCAGCCCTATATAATTCACTTGGAATATTTTTGCCTTTGATTGCAGTTAATTGTGCAATCCTTGGTGGTTCATTATTTATGCAGTCAAGGGAAATCCCTTCTTTAGAATTAGCATTTACTTATGGAATTGGCTCAGGAATAGGTTTTTGGCTAGCAATTTTAACTATTGCTGCCATTAGAGAAAAAATAAGATATTCAAATGTGCCACCACCTTTAAGAGGTCTTGGAATTACATTTATTATAACAGGTTTGATGGCTATAGGTTTTATGAGTTTTGGAGGAATGTTAACTGGGGGAGACGAAGCTCCACAAGGCACTGTAAAAGAAATAGTTCTAGAATCAGAGAATGATGAATTAGGAGATGAAGGTGATCAAACAGTTTTAGATACAAATAAAGAAATTGAATAATATGCTATTAGAAGTTTCTATTTCAAAATCAATATTACTAGTAGTTAGCATATTATTAGTAGTAACATTAATGTTAATACTTGTTTTATTATTTGTTAAAGAAAAATTATCTCCTTCTGGACCAGTTAAGATTAAAATTAACGGAAAGAAAGAAATTGAGGTAGCTTCTGGTGATAATTTGTTGACAACTCTAAGTGCAAATAAGATATTTTTACCTTCAGCATGTGGAGGTGGAGGTACATGTGTCCAATGTGAATGCCATATTAATTCTGGAGGAGGAGAGGCATTACCAACTGAAACACCTCATTTTACAAGAAGAGAGCTTCAATCTGGAGCAAGACTTGCATGTCAAGTAAAGGTGAAAGAAGATATGGATATTAGTATACCTGATGAAGTCTTTGGTATAAAAAAATGGGAAGCTACTGTAGTTAGTAATTATAATGTCGCTTCATTTATTAAAGAATTTGTAATAGAAATTCCTGAGGATATGGGTTATAAGGCAGGGGGGTATATTCAAATTGAAATCCCAGAATCTGAAGTTAAATTTTCTGAAATGGATATCACAGCTCATCCAGAAGAACATGATTCTCCAACTATGTTTAAGACAGAATGGGATAAATTTAAATTATGGCCATTAGTAATGAAAAATTCAGAAGCTGCTGATAGAGCCTATTCTATGGCTTCATATCCAGCAGAGGGACGTAATATCATGCTAAATGTAAGGATAGCTACTCCGCCATGGGATAGAGATAAAAATTCTTGGATGGATGTAAACCCGGGTATAGCATCTTCATATATCTTTTCAAGGAAACCTGGAGATAAAGTCACAATCTCTGGACCATATGGTGAGTTTTTTATCAATGAATCAGATTCAGAAATGCTTTATATTGGTGGAGGGGCTGGCATGGCTCCCATGAGATCTCATTTATATGAATTATTTAAAACATTAAAAACAGGGAGAAAAGTCACTTATTGGTATGGAGGAAGGTCTAGAAGAGAATTATTCTACTTAGACCATTTCTATAAATTAGAAAAGACTTTTCCAAACTTTAAGTTTTATTTAGCTCTTTCAGAACCACTTGATGAAGATAATTGGAAGGTTAAGAAAGATCTTAATTCTGAAGGAGATGGATTTGTAGGGTTCATTCATAATTGTGTTATTGAGCACTATTTAAATCATCATGAATCTCCTGAAGATATAGAACTGTATTTCTGTGGACCTCCACTAATGAATCAGGCCGTAATGAAAATGGGGTTAGATTTTGGTATTCCAGATGATAATATCAGATTTGATGATTTTGGAGGTTAGTCTAAGCATAAAATTTTATGAATAGAATATTTATTTTTCTTTTATGTATATTTTCTTGTAATCAAAACAATAAAATAACTCTTCAGGGATTAGAATTTGGGACTTCATATTCTGTTCAGTATTTCTCAGAAAATCAAATAAATTTTTCTAATGAAGTAGATAGCATATTTGGTTTAATAAATAGTTCTATGTCAACGTATATTGATAATTCAATTATATCTAGGGTTAATAATAATGAATCTATTGAGGTTGATAATCATTTTATTAATGTATTTAATACTTCAAAAAAAATATTTAATAAAACAAATGGAAAATTCGATCCATCAGTAGGGGTATTGGTAAATTTTTGGGGTTTTGGCCCAAAATATATTAAAAAACCAATTGATTCACTAGAGTTTGCCAACCTTAAAAATCTTGTTGGATTTGATATGTTTGAAATTGATAATTCTAATCATATTATAAGACCAAATAATTCGTTTTTAGACTTTAATGCCATTGCAAAAGGATATACAGTAGATCTAATATCAGTTTTTTTGGATAACAATAATATTAAGAATTATCTTGTTGAGATTGGTGGTGAGATCAGAGTTAAAGGAGTTAATTTATCAAAAAATAATCCTTGGGTAGTAGGAATTGATGCTCCAAACTATGATATTACTCGAGATATATTCAATACTACTGAATTAAAAAATTCTGCAATGGCAACTTCAGGTATATACAGAAAATATAAGCTTGATTCTAATGGAAAAAGATATGCTCATATACTAGATCCTATATCTGGAGCCCCAACAAAAACAAACATATTGAGTGTTTCAGTTATTTCAGATAATTGTATTGAAGCAGATGCATATGCTACAGCATTACATGTGATGAGTTTAACAGAAATTAGTAATTTCCTTAATATAAATAACGGATTAGATGCTTATGTAATTTATGAAACTGAAAAAGAAAAAATTGTAGGTAAAGCTTATAATAATTTCACTACTTCTTACAGACCGGAATAATCTCATTTGAATTTAAACAATATTTTTTAATTTCATCTTTAGTAAGATTATCTGCATATTTTATCTGTTCTACACTAAAACCAACTGATCTTAGTCTATCATAATAATCCATTCCATAAATTCTAACGTGATCATACTGACCAAACACTTTGTTTCTTTCTTTTGGGTCTTTTATTGAACTATCTTCAAATGTTTTATCTCTATTTATATCTATAGGAATTTGAAAAATACCGATTCCACCTTTTTTTAGAACTCTATATAATTCACTCATTGCTTTAATGTCATCATTAATATGTTCAAGTACATGATTACATAAAATAAAGTCATACGTATTGTCTTCAAGAGGAAGATTACATATATCAGCTTTTATTTTGGCTAAAGGTGAGTTTAAATCAATTGTATCGTATGAAATATTATTAGATTTTTTAAATATTCCATGAAATGCAGCTTCAGGAGCAAAGTGTAATAATTTGATTTTTTTGCTAAAAACATTTGTTTCATTTTTCAAATAGAGCCACAACATTCTATGTCTTTCTAACGAATATGTGGAAGGAGATAATGCATTTTTTCTAACTCTATTATATCCATAGGGAATAAACTTTCTAAAACTTTTACCATCAATTGGATCAGTGTATTGATTACCTTTTAAATATAATCTAATGAGTGGTTTCACAAGAATGCTAATCCTAGTTAATAGAGTTCTAGGAATATTATTTAATACAAGTCTAATTATTGATTTCATTTATTAAAAAAAATTATGAAATTCTTTTTCTTCATCAGATTCTATCCCAAGAGCTTCATAAATAAATTTAAATGTAGATAGTATTTCTGGCTTGCCATCTATAATTGCAATATTGTGTTCATAATGTGCACTTGGCATGTTATCCTGAGTTGTAATTGTCCAACCATCATTATGATGAAATATTTTATGAGTACCCTGATTAATCATAGGCTCAATTGCTACAACCATCCCATCTTTAAATTTTTTTCCAATGCCCTTTCTTCCATAGTTTGGCATTTCAGGCTTTTCATGCATCTCCCTACCAACACCATGACCAACTAACTCCCTTACTACACCATAGCCATTTTTTTCACAATGATCTTGAATTGCAAAACCAACATCGCCAACTCTATTACCTTTTTTAAATTCTCTTATACCTATATATAATGATTCTTTAGTTACATCAAGTAACCTCTTAGTTTCGTTATCTACTTCTCCTATCATAAATGTATATGCATGATCGCCATAGAAACCATTTTTTAAAACACCACAATCTATTGATACAATATCTCCGTTTCTTAATGGTTTGTCATTTGGAATTCCATGTACTACTTGAGAATTTGGACTTACACATAATGTATTAGGAAACCCATAGAGACCTAAAAAACCAGGAATAGCATTGTTAGACCTAATAAATTCTTCAGCAATATTATCTAACTCTAATGTAGTTACTCCTTCTCTTATTTCTTTAGCAATTAATCCAAGAGTCTTTGAAACAAGAAGAGCACTTTCTCTTATTTTTTTTATTTCTTCTATTTCTTTAATTAATCCCATGAAAATTAATTTAAAAGGGATTTTTCTGTCATTTCCTTAGGAATTTTAATTCCCATTAATTCCAAAATTGTTGGAGCAATATTTGCAAGAATTCCATCATTTATATGATTTAAATCTTTGTCTATTAAAATTATCGGAACGAGATTCTTGGTATGTGCAGTATTTGAAGTGCCATCAGAGTTGATCATTATTTCACAATTCCCGTGATCTGCAATTAATAATACTGTATAGTTATTACTTATAGAATTATTTACAATTTCTTTCACACATTTATCAATAGCTTCACAAGCTTTTATAGCAGCACTCATGACTCCTGTATGACCAACCATATCGCCATTAGCAAGATTTAAACAAATGAAATCATGTGATTGATCTTTAATTTCTTTAATTAATGTATCTGTTACTAAAAACGCACTCATTTCAGGCTTTAAGTCGTAGGTGGCAACTTTAGGAGAGTCTTTAAGTATTCTTTTTTCGCCAATAAAAGGGTTTTCTCTCCCTCCAGAAAAGAAAAATGTAACATGAGGGTATTTCTCGGTTTCAGATATTCTTAGTTGTTTCTTATTATTAATTTCTAATACTTCTCCTAATGTATTTTTAATATTTTCATTTTCATATATGACTTTAATATTTGAAAAGGTAGTATCATAATTCGTCATGGTTACAAAATACAGGTTCAAGTCAATGGTTTCA
>PACY01000007.1 GCA_002700405.1 Flavobacteriaceae bacterium
TGAGGCATGTTTTTAATATTTATAAACCCTGTTTTATCTAAAATATTGTTAAAATCTATCCCACTAGGGAATTTTGTTAGGGATTTAGATAGGTATTTATAAGCATACTTGTCTTTAGAAAACAGTCGGCCAACAAAGGGAACAATATATTTTGTATACATATAGTGACCTTGCTTGTAAGGAAAATTCTCTGGATTAGAGGTTTCTAATACAACAAAGGTTCCATTAGGCTTTAATGTTCTACTTATTTCAGCCAATGCTTTGTTTAAATTATCAAAATTTCTTACTCCGAAAGAACAGGTAATGGCATCAAAATAATTATCCTGAAAATCAAGGTTTTCAGCATCACCTATTTGAATTTTAATTCTATCATTTAAACCTCTCTTATTAAGCTTGTTTTGACCAATTTTAAGCATATCATCACTTATATCTATTCCAATAATCTCTTCGGCTTTAGTTTCTAATAAATCAATGGCTAAATCACCAGTTCCAGTGGCAATATCTAAAATTTTAATAGGTTTTTTTCTTTTTAAGATTTCAGCTACTTTTTTTCTCCATACTCCGTGCAATCCAAAGAATAATATTTTATTCACTATATCATATGTATCAGATATAGAGTCAAAAAGTTTTATTACCTGGGATTTTTTTGATAACGGGCTATTTTCATATGGATTAACATTTTCATAAGCCTCTTGATTCTTCATTATAGTAGTTTAATTATTGTGCAAAAATAATCACAATAAAGTAACAATTGTCCAAAATGAAGTATATTTGTTCTCTAGAATTATTACTACAATGAATATAATAATTGCGGGATCTGGAGAAGTTGGATCTCATTTAGCAAAGTTATTATCATACGAATCTCAAGAAATTACACTAATTGATTCTAATAAGGAGAATTTATCTTTTCCTAACTCACATTTAGATATTAAGGTAATTCATGGAGATTGTTCATCAATCGCAACTTTAAGAGATGCAGAGATTTCTTCTGCAGATTTATTTGTAGCTGTAACAGAGATGCAATCAGTTAATTTAACTTCTTGTTTTTTAGCAAAACAATTAGGAGCTAAGAAAACTATTGCAAGAATATCTAATACAGAATTGCTTGAAAAAAACGATGTTGATATTAGTTTACTTGGAATTGAGGAATTGATTTCACCAGAAAAATTAGCTTCAGATGAAATTAAGCTAGTCATTAGCCAAGCTGTATTTAATGATGCATTTGAATTTGAAGATGGAGCATTGATGACTTTAGGATTAAAAGTACAAGAATCTGCTGCTTTAATTGGTAAATCAGTAGTTGAAGCTGCAGGTATTTTACCTGAAATGCACTTTTTCCCAATAGCAATTAAAAGAGGGGAAGATACTATTATACCAAGAGGGGATACAATTTTTAAAGTTGGAGATAGAATAATATTTATGACTACCCCTGGAGGAGATGAAGAATTACTTAAATTATCTGGACAAGATAATCACGAAATAAAAAATATAATGATTCTTGGTGGAGGTAAGATTGGAAAGAGGGTAGCAAAAGAACTTGGTGAGAGTAATTTGAATGTAAAATTGTTTGAATCAAATAAGAATAAAGCTCAAGAATTAGCTGATGAACTTAGTGATTGTTTAGTCATTCTAGGAGATGGAACTAATGTAGAGTTATTAGAAGATGAAGATATCGATCAAATGGATGCTTTCATATCTGTAACAGGTGATTCTGAGACCAATATAATGTCATGTTTGATGGCTAAATCAAAAGGAATTGGAAAAACCATCGCTTTAGTTGAAAATATTGATTACTATAAGCTTTCCCAAATAAGTGGAATAGATACACTGATAAATAAGAAATTATTAGCAGCTAATACTATAGAGAAATATGTGAGAAGAGGTGAAGTAGTAGCTGTTTCACAACTTAGTAATATGAATGCAGAATTATTAGAATTTGTTGTAAGAAAAGATTCTAATATATGTAATAAAGAAATTAAAGACCTATTCTTTCCTAGATCTGCAATTATTAGTGGAGTTATAAGAGATGGAGAGGGGCTTATAGTCTTAGGAAATTTTAAACTACTTGAAAATGACAGAGTAGTTGTATGTTGTCTTATGGATTCTATTAAAGAAGTAGAAAAGTTTTTCTAATGAAAATTAATCATAAAATCATATTATATTTTATAGGCTTTTTACTGCTATTTAACGGTGGTTTTATGTTTATTTCATCTATGGTAAGCTATTACTATAAAGATGGCATTACTATGGATTTAATCTATTCTGGATTAATTGTTGCTCTTATTGGGGGATTGCTTTTATTTCTCAACAAAAATCATGATAAGCAATTAAATAAAAGGGAGGGTTATCTAGTTGTAGTACTAGGCTGGCTGGCTATGATTCTTACAGGTACTCTGCCATATATTCTTACCGGGACAATAGATGGGTTCTCTAATATAGTATTTGAAACAACTTCAGGATTTACCACTACAGGTGCAACAATTATAAATGATATTGAAATTTTACCAGAGGGAATTCTATTTTGGAGGAGTATAACACATTGGTTAGGAGGTATGGGAATAATAGTTTTTGCTATTGCCATTTTACCTCTACTTGGAATTGGAGGAATGCAGCTGTTTAGCGCTGAATCTCCAGGAATGGAAATGGATAAATTACATCCTAGAATCACTGATACAGCTAAGAGGTTATGGTTACTGTATTTATTATTTACTCTCGTAGAAACTGTTCTATTAACTTTTGCTGGGATGTCTCTATTTGATGCTGTTAATCATTCGATGAGTAATATTGCTTCTGGAGGTTTTTCTACTAAAAATGCAAGCCTTGGTTTTTGGAATGATCAGCCTTTGATTCAATATATTGTAATATTCTTCATGTTTATAGCTGGAACTAATTTTGTACTTAGTTACTTTGGTTTTAAGGGTAAGTTTAAAAAGATATTTGAAAACGAAGAATTTAGAATATATAGTCTTTTTATTGCATTATGTACTGTTATAGTAGGGACAGTAATATATTTTAACACTGATTTTTTATCTGATTTTTCTGATGGATTTACTAGAATTGAAGGAGTTTTTAGACACGCACTTTTTCAAGTAGTTTCTATTATAACTACTACAGGATTCACTACAGCTGATTATACAGCATGGACTCCTATGCTGCTTTTAATATTTTTTGGTTTAATGTTTGTTGGTGGATCTGCTGGAAGTACAGCAGGTGGATTTAAAGTCATGAGACATTTACTAATTATTAAAAATGGTTTATTACAATTTAGAAGAATACTTCATCCAAATGCAATATTACCAATCAGATATAATAAGAAATCTGTTTCTAGTGAAATTATGTATAACATACTAGGATTCTTTATTGTCTATATGCTGTCATTTATGGCTGGGACATTAGTATTTTCAATCCTAGGTCTTGATTTCTCATCATCTCTTGGTGTTTCTGCATCTAGTTTAGGTAATGTGGGCCCTTCTATAGGTGATTTTGGACCTTCTTCTACTTTTTATGATTTACCAGTCTTAGCTAAATGGTGGTCATCTTTCTTAATGTTATTGGGTAGGTTAGAACTCTATACAGTTCTAATTATCATTACACCTTATTTTTGGAGAAATAGATAGTTAGTTTAGAATATTCTTTATTCTTGAAACAGCTTCAGTTAGTTGATCTATACTTGCTGCATATGATATTCTAATGCAATTAGGATCACCAAAAGCATCGCCAGTTACTGTTGCAACTAATGCCTTTTCAAGTAAGAACATGGACATTTCTGAAGCATTATTAATAGTTACCCCATTAATTGTCTTACCAAAGTAATGAGACACATCAGGAAATACATAAAATGCTCCTTCTGGCTTATTGCATTTAAAACCCTCTATATCATTTAGTAATTCAAGAATTAAATCCCTTCTTTCTTTAAATTCATCTACCATGTATTGAATTTTTGAAGGATTCTCTTGTAATGCTGTGATTACTGCTCTCTGTGCAATACAATTTGCTCCACTAGTGACTTGTCCTTGCATTTTATTACATGCCCTTGCAACCCATTTGGGGCCACCAATATATCCAATTCTCCAACCAGTCATTGCAAAGGCTTTTGAAACACCATTTACAGTAATTGTTCTATCATACATATCACCAAATGTAGCAATGCTAGAATGAGCACTAGAAAAATTAATATGCTCATATATTTCATCTGAAACTACATAAATTTCAGGATGTTCCATAAGCACCTCAGAAATTTCTTTAAGCTCAGAATAACTATAAACTGATCCACTTGGGTTACATGGTGAACTAAACCACAACATTTTGGTTTTGCTTGTTATAGCTTTTTTTAAATCTTCACCACTCATTTTAAAATCTGAAGAAATACTTGTTTTAACCTCAATCGGAATACCACCATTTAATTTAATAATATCACTATAGCTAACCCAATAAGGACAAGGAAGAATTACCTCATCTCCAGGATTAATTAGCGAGGCAGCAATATTTGATAGAGATTGTTTTGCACCAGTTGAAACAACTATTTGTGATAAATCATAAGTTAGTTTATTATCCCTTTCAAATTTTTTAATAATAGCTTTTTTAAGCTCTACATACCCATCAACCGGTGTGTATGAATTGTAATCATCTTGAATCGCTTTTATAGCAGCATCTTTTATAAAATCAGGAGTATTGAAATCAGGTTCCCCTAAACTAAGTCCTATAACATCTTTACCCTGCGATTTTAATTCTCTTGCCTTAGCAGCCATTGCTAATGTTTGAGATGTGGCAAGTTTTTTTATTCTTTCCGAGAGGTTATTCTCCATCTTTCCATATAATTGCGGAGATAAAAATAATCTGTTTTATAGGATAAATAAAATTATTGTTAACAATATTATACTTTTGTTAAATAATTTATTTTATGGATATTATCCACAAGTATTTTCCTGAGCTTTCTAAAAAACAAATTGATCAATTTTCAAAACTTGAATCTCTATACGAATCGTGGAATAATAAAATAAATGTGATTTCCAGAAAAGATATTAGTAGTTTATACTTAAAGCATGTATTACATTCATTAGCTGTAGCAAAATTCATTCAATTTAATAACGGAACTACAATTATAGATGTTGGAACTGGAGGTGGTTTCCCAGGAATACCACTGGCAATTTTATTTCCTGAATGTAAATTTCATTTAGTTGACAGTATTCAAAAGAAAGTTAGGGTAGTGGATGCAGTTTCAAAAGAATTAGACTTAAAAAACGTTACTACTGAATGTAACAGGGTAGAAGATATGGATGATAAATTTGATTTTATTCTAATAAGAGCAGTGGCTCAAATGTCAAAAATTCTTAAGTGGACTCTAAATAATATTAATTCAAATTCTAACAATTCAGTTTTAAATGGAATAATTGCTTTAAAGGGTGGAGATCTTAATAAGGAACTCTTTAAAATTGAAAATAAAAAAATAGTGGCCATCAATGATTATTTTGACGACCACTATTTTGTAGATAAAAAGTTAGTCTACATACCTTTTGAAAGCTAATAGAAACTTACTGAACAAGCAATTTAAAGCTCTTCACCCCTGTAGTTCCTTCAATATTCACAATGTAAATTGAAGTCCCCAAATTCATTAAGCTAGAGGTATGTGCGTTACTATTTATATTTTCTTGAAATACTTTTTGACCTAAAATGTTAAATATTTCGATTTTTCTTAAGGTTTCATCTGATGTCATTTCCAGATTCTTAGTACTTGCATTGTAGAAATATTCAAAGTTATTTATCTCACTATCTCCAATTCCTAAAGTGCCCTCGATTTTAAATGAATCCATTTGCAAAACAAAAAAATCATCAGATTCATAATGAATTGCAATTCTTAAAGAGTCATAGCCTTCCCATGGACTTAAATCAAATTGGTATTGAGTCCATTCGGTAGGTGCTTCTATATAAGGAGATTGAGAAATTTCTATAAAGTTAGCTATGTCTGGGTTAGACGTATTAACATCATTCACATAAATTGAAAATCTTTCTAGACCCCATTGGCCTGTAATAGATTTTGCCCAAAAAGTTAATTGTGGAGATGTTACACCTTGCATGCTAAATTCTGGACTTATCATCCAATCATTGTTTGGAGCTGAAGCTGTTACTGCAGAAACGAAATATAATCCTTGATTTCCTTCATACGGCGCCCAATCCTCAGGTTGTGTACTAGTGCTACCAGTACTAGTAGCTATTGCATAATTATATATTATTCCGGTTCCTACGTATGATTCATTAGTAAATTCAACATCGTTAGCACCGTAAGTTGCTCCACCATCAAGGTCTTCCATTAACCAATCACCAATATCACTAATTGCAAATTCGGTATGACATTCAAAATCATCTCTCCAAACTATTGGAAGTGAATACTCATCTGGACAGTCTCCTCCAGCAACACTAGTAAAGCTGCTAGAAGAGCTATCATTACTTGTGTTTTCGTCGTTACCTAATGAGGTGCTAGCAACAATTTCATAATCTCCAGGATTTGAAAAATCATATGTAGCATAAAAAGTATACTGAGCTGTTTCATTATATGCTAATGAACCAGTAAAACTTTCTGTTATAGTATTTCCACCATTAACTTGATAAGAAACATCGAAATTTGATGCTGTAACTTCACCTAGGTTTTCTAGAGTAATAATAATATTTTCATTGTCAGAGTAAACTCCGTTACCAGAAGGAGAATCAATACTCACTACAGCAATATCATAATCAAGATATGAAACAGGAACTTTATATCCATTAATAATCTCATCACCATCAGTAATAAATGCAGCCACTTCTATTTCAGCCAGATCAACAGGTACATCATTATACATCTCTGGAAGCGTATACGTATATGTTCTATCAATAAAAGTCCCGGTAGAAGTTGTGCTAATCGCATCTCCATTAATTCCATCAACCATATCTACTAATCTATCCATGTGTCTGTAGTCATATTCGCCATGCGCATAACTAGAATTTGGTGAGCTTGAGACTACATAACTTGGGTTAAAATCATTTGCCCCCAATTGTGGACCAACAGTCTCGTCTTGCATTATTGCAACATGTAAATAATTAGTTGATTGAGGACTACTTGCTGTATAGTAAGCCTCTACATGAATTGTTAGAACATTACCAGCTAACTCTGCTTCAAGACCAACATTAACATAAGCGCTCTCTTGTAAAACTTGAGAAATTGCAGAAGACCAATACCCTCTACTCATTGCAGTTCCACCAGTCATTGAATAATTAGAAAAAACCTGACGATTAACTGAAGCTGAAGGTTGACCACTAGCTGCACCCATAGTCCCTAATTGATTTGCAAGTGTATTATTAAAATCATGACCTCCATTTGGATCACAATCCCACGCATAACCACCTTCATGAAATTTAATTACAAAAACATCATCTGGGTTTTGGTCAATTACCTGATTTAGAATGGCATGACCATCTGGACAATAAGAGCAATGGATTCCAGTAGATTCTTCTATTATTGCATTTTTATTTTCAGCTGTTGTTGAAACGATTGTTTGAGCTGAAACATAACCTATAGATGATAATAATAGAATAAAGATTAATATGTAATTTTTTTTCATATCGATTGATTTTGTTCAAATATAAGGAGATTTGTTTATTTTTGTTACAGATACTAAATCTTAAACTCATGAATAATTCTAAAATATTTCTTTTTATAGCACTGTTTTTGACCACTATTTTCTCTTATTCTCAGGTTGTATATGCACTATCTTTGGAATCAACTGATGGTGTTGTTATAGATGATAATCAAGTGCTTGAATTTTCAGAAATCACCTATCCAAATGCATCTTTTGGGTTTTATATAAGAAATAATACTAGTGAAGACATTAATGTTAAGGTAGAGCTTACAAGCATGTCTGGAACAGATGGAAGTTCAATGGAATTATGTTTTGGAGAATGTTATAATGGCATAGCCTTAAATGAATCTTATCCATCTAATATGTTTGTGACTATTGCGCCAGGTGAAACTCAAGCATCATCTGGAGATCACTTTTACAATCAAGATCCTGGTGATGGAAATACGCCTGTAGAATATAGCTTTAGGTTTTACATGGTTGATCAAGATGGAAATGAAGTTGTTTCCCAAGCAGAATTAATCACCTACACTCACGTAGGGTATTATTATTCTTCAACTTTAAGCCTTGATGATCTTAATCAGATTCAAGGGGCAATATCTCACTCTAATGGCAGATTAAAAATTCATTCCGAAAAACAATATCAACTTAATATATATGATGTAAGAGGATCTTTAATTTTAGAAAAGGAAATTGAAATAGGAGATAATTACATTAATTCATCAATGATATCAAACCATTTATATTTGCTAAACTTTATAGAAGAAAATGGTAATTTAATATCTAAGAAAATAATCTTGAATTAAAAAGAATGGGTAAGATTTAGATTAAACCCGTTGCTTTCTGGTACAAATCTACAAACTCCACCTATACATATAAGTCCACCTCTTTGTCTTCCATAGTTTAGGCTTATTCTAGTGCTGTTTTTTGAATAACTACCACCTAGGTTGTAGTAATGTGTTTTATCATCACCTCCATAATTCCACCCATCTGAAATAAATACATTTACAGTTGATGAAATTCCATATTCATATACAAGACCTAGCCAGTTTTTTCTATCATTTTTAGTCCAAAGATGTTGAACTACTCCTCTAGAAGATTTTCCGTTAGCATGAAGATAATTTGCTTCAATAACTCCAACTTTTGCTTTGATATCTCCTTGAACTCCAAGGGGTCCACCTAAGGTAATTCCTTTGTCTACAATCACATCTAAAAAGGTTATGGCTGTTCTTAATTTAGAATTCCACCTATTTTTAATTTCCAGATTTAAATCCCTGTAATATCTAGGTCCCTTTCCAATAAATTTTACATTGTATGAGTTGTCTTCATTAAATGAGGATTCTATGCCGCTCCAGTATGAAAAATTAAAAGCAATTTTTGTTTTATATTTTCCAAGGAAATTATCTTTATCAAAGGTGTAGTAAAAATCATTTTGGAAACCTACTTCACCGGATCTTTTCTCAATAGAATTCATTACCAGTCTAGGTTGTGAATTGTATACATAAATATTAGTTAATAGATAGTCTTGTTGCTTGCTAAGAGTAGGAGTGAAGCTTAATGTCTTTTGATTGTAGATATTGCCTTCTGCCAGCCTATCGCTATAGAAATTAAAATTTTCGAGTCTTCTAAATGTCGTATTTAATCCAATTCCCTTTTTAGAATATCCAAAATCAACCTGTAAGGCAGTTCCATCGTATAGTCTATTAGATACTAGGGTATTTTCGTTAGCAATCACATCAGGATCTTTAATTGCCCCCTCTATACTAAGAGAAA
>PACY01000008.1 GCA_002700405.1 Flavobacteriaceae bacterium
ATATCTAGAACAGTTGCATCTCTCCTCATATCTTGGCTGTCAAATGAATTGTAAAATTTTTCAGTTGGAACATTAAAGCTCCAGCCTTGAGCATAAGTAGGTCCACTCCATCCTCTAGGTCCAGTGTGGATAATACCAAAGTTTCCTTCACTACATTGTGGACATCCCCAATCCCACCAATTTGATGTATTGGTGTATTGAATCTCAAAAATAGATTCAGGTCCATTCTCACCAAGTCTTAAAAATTGATTTCCATAATCTTGAACAAGAGAATAAATTCCAATTACATTATCAAAGGCAGCAGCAGCTTCACTAAACTTGTCTTGATATAATAATACCTTTCCAAGTAGGGAATAGGCAGTGTATTTATTTACTCTTCCAATTTGTCCTTGAGAGTTAGGCAAGTTGTCTACTGCATTTTGTAAGTCTATTTCTATTTGATTATAAACCTCTTCTTTTGGTACACGAACAAGCGTACCAGAATCTCCTGCACTTAACCTTCTTTCAATAAATAATGGCACATCTCCAAAGAATTTGACTAATTGAAAATAATAATATGCTCTAAGAAAATATACTTCAGCATATAACGCGTCTTTGTTTCCAAACTCAATTAAATCTTTATTTTCATGCATATAATTTGCTCTGTTTACACCCTCATATAACCATTGCCATATACTTTTTAAATTGTCATTAGCTGGATAATGGGTATAATCATCAATCTGCTGTAATCCAATTACATCAGTAGCACTTTCTCCACCACATAATGAGTTGTCAGATGCAATATCTCCAATTAAAACATTTAAATAAAGCCATTGTAATGGATCGTAAGTTCCGATTAATGCAGCCTCATAATCACTTTCTGATTGAAAATAAACATCTGCAGTAATTTGATATCCTTCAATTGCTTCATAGTCAACATGATCTGCACAAGTATATGCAAACAATGACAGATATATTAATAATATTTTACTTAAACTTTTCATATTCTATTATTTTAAAATTTAATATTTAATCCTAAAGACCACATTCTTGGCTGAGGATATGTTCCCCTATCAATTCCCGTATCCAGTACTCCTCCTGCTGATATTTCAGGATCATACCCTGAATAATTAGTTAATGTTAAAGCATTTTTAACTTGGAAATACGCCCTAATTTCATTTGTCCCTATAATATTATTTACAGATTCTGGAAAGCTATATCCAAGCTGAATGTTTTTTATTCTTAAATAACTTCCATCTTCTATATATCTATCTGATGCTCTTCTATTGTTATTAGAATCTACAAAGGTTACGCGTGGTTCTTCAAAACTTGTTCCAGGTCCAGTCCATCTATCCAAGGTAGATGCAAATCTGTTAGTGTAATTTAAATTTCTTTCATAAGCTCTATATATATCATTTCCAACAGAGGCATATGTAAAGACACTTAAATCAAAATCTGAGTATGCAAGATTAATATTCCATCCCAACGTAAAATCAGGAAATGGATCACCTATTTTTGTTCTATCACTATCATTTATTATTCCATCATTATTTACATCTACAAATCTTATATCACCAGGAGCAGCACCACTTTGGGTTGCATGATTATTTATTTCATCCTGAGATTGAAAAATTCCGTTAGTGGCATATCCGTAAAAATATCCTGGAGTAAATCCTTCTTCAAATCTTACAATACTTGTATATGGAATACCATAACCTGCTCCCCATATATATCTGTCACCATTATTTATTTCTAAAACCTTATTTTCTGATGTTGTAAAATTAAGGTTAGATGAAATTTCTAATCCACCTATAGATGTATTAAGAGAAATTCTTGCATCAATACCACTGCTTTCCGTTTTTCCAATATTGGTAGTAGGATAATAAGGTGTTCCTAAATACAAGGATAGATTTGGGCTAAACAATAGGTCATCAACAGTCTTTTTAAAATAATCAACTGAAAGACCTAATTTATTATTAAACATTCTAGTGTCTAAACCTATATTTGCTTGAATTTGATTTTCCCATGAAACATCATCATTTGGAATTGAACCCAACGCTGAGCCATTTACTATTGTGCCGTTGAATGTATAGCTAGGAAAAGTAGAAATTAAAGAAAATTGGGGGTTTATATTATCATTTCCTAATGATCCATAACTTGCTCTAAATTTCATATAATCCAATGGTAATGAATCAAAGAAATCTTCTTTTGATATTACCCAGCCAAAAGATGCTGAAGGGAAAAATGCAAATTTATTATTAGCTCCAAATGAAGTTGATCCATCTACCCTACCAGTAAATGAAGCATAATATTTTTCATTAAAATCGTATAAAACTCTTCCAAAGTAGGAAAGATTTCTGCTAACATATTGCCAAGATCCAGATGTTTGCTGCTCAGCATTTCCCATAGCTGAACTAATATCAGCATATGACCATGAATTAAATGGAATATCTTCATTATATGCAGTAATGTTATCTCCTTTGTTTTCTCCAATAGAAAATCCTAGTACTGTTTGGAAATTATGCTGTTCATTTACATTAAAATCATAATTAGCATAAAGCTCATAAGTATAATTAAAGTAATTGGTATAAGATTCAGAAACTCTATTGTGAGTTGAAGTTACATTCCCTTCTCCATCAATAGTAACTATAGGAGTTAAGTCTGAGTTTGCATTGGTAGCATTATGACCTACTCCATAATAAACAAAAGGACTAAAGTTTTTGCTGTAAATATCAACATAGGTATAACCTAATCTTGAAGTTACTTTTAAATCACTCATTAATTCATATTGCAATTCAATTTTTCCGCTTAATTTATTTGTATTGTTTTCATTATATGTGTTTGCAATCTGCGCAAGAGGATTTACAATTTCTTGAGTAATTGTTTCACTTATACCGTAATTACCATTCTGGTCAAAAGCGGAAACAGTAGGATCAAAATTTAATGCATTTGAAAGCACGCTATTAATTCCATTCTCAGCCAAATATTCTGCCTTAATATTAGTATAATTTGTATTAACTAATAATCTAGTTTTTTCATTTAAATCGGTATCTAAATTTGTAGTGAAGTTTGTTCTATCAAAATAAGAATGGTGACCTCCTCCTACGACACCGTCCTGAGCTAAATATGCAGCTGACACATAATAGGAAGTATTTTGACTTCCTCCTGAGGCAGTAATTGAATGGTTAATTATTGGAGCTTCTACTAAAACCTGGTTTTGCCAGTCAGTCCCTAAACCAAAAGAGTTTATATCAGAAAAAATTATCCCTTCACCAGCAGCTACACTAGCCTCATTTAAAATGGCAGCATATTCAGTAGCATTTAAAACATCAATTGTTTTTGCTACCTGCTGAGTCCCTACTGAAGTATTAAAAGTAAAAGAAGTTTTGCTATTTTTTTTACCAGATTTAGTAGTAATTACTATAACTCCACTACCACCTTTGACTCCATAAATAGAAGCAAGAGCTGCATCCTTTAAGACATTAACTGATTGAATGTCATTTGGATTTAAAGAATTCAAATCATCTATCACCGCTGATACACCATCGATAACAACCAATGGATCATTACCCGCATAAGAAGTAATACCTCTAATTAAAACAGTTGGTTTTGAGCCTGGAGATCCACTTGAAATAATATTGATTCCCGATGCTTGACCCTGTAATGCGTCTTCAACTCTAACAGGTGAAGAAGCTTCAATTGCCTCATTAGAAACTGTAGAGACAGCTCCAGAAATATCACTTAATTTTTGTGTTCCATAGCCTATAACTATTACTTCATCTAATTCGCTTAAGTCAGTCTCCATTAAGATTATCAAGTTACTTTCTTCGCCAATAGATCTACTTAAAGTCTTATAGCCAACATAAGTGAAAATTAAGTTAGCATCAACTTCTACTCCGGATAGATTAAAATTCCCATCGAAATCTGTTACTGCTCCTTTATTTAAACCCTCTACAGCAATATTTACACCAACTAAAGGAAGTCCAGATTCAGCATCAGATACATTTCCATTAATATTTTGGGCATAAATACTACTTACCATAGTGGTGAGCGAAAAGAGTATAATATAAATTAACTTTTTCATACAATTTATTTTTTAATTGTTATAAATATACTATGCAAGCATAGTATATTTTAGAGTGTTAAATATAATATTTTTTTTGTTAAAAATGTATAAAAATAAAAAAGCTCCCCATCTGGAAAGCTCTTCATTTGATTTAAGAAAACTCATATTAATTAAATACAAGTCATCAACACGCTGCAAATATAGTTAATTTATTTTATAATGCATTTAAATCACGAAGTTGTTTAGCTGATCCTACAATTGCTTGATCAACAGTGTTTGGCTCCCATTTTAAAATATTTCTAGCATTATTAGTGTGTAATATCTCTTTTTCCCCCAGCCTTTCTACAGCCATTCTTAATGAACCTGTGAAAATTGACAATAATTTTATTAACCAGTTTGGAGCTGTATATCTTGGAACTTTTTTAAAACCATTTTCATACAAAATGTTAGAAATATCAGAAAGCCACATTGTTTTTTCTGAAAGCAAAAATCTATTGCCAGCTGCATTTTTTTCCTTCATTGCTTTAATATGGGCCCAAGCAACATCCTTAACATCTACCACACTAACACTTAATTTAGGATTAAATGGAATTGAACCATTTATCATTTTCTTTATAGCAATTTTATTAGAAATACTTACTGAATCAGATAGAGATGGTCCAACAACTAAAACAGGATTTATTGCACAGACTTCAATTTTTTCACTATCATTTAAGCTTTCAATATATTCCCAAAGAAACAGCTCAGCTTTTGTTTTACTAATTTCATAAGGAAATAGTTCTTCATTACTTAAGTCAGTCCAATCATTATCATTAAACTCACTTTTTCCGTTACCATAAATAGCTGCAAAGGAGGATGTCATTACAAATCTTTTTACCTTATTTTTTACTGCTGCCTTTAAACATCTTTGTAAGCCTCCAAGTGCAGGTTTTACCAATTCATCAACATCAACTCTTCCAATAATTACTGGAGATGCAACATGCAATACATAATCACAGCCTTGTATAGCCTCATCCCATCCATTGTCACTTAATAGGTTTAGTTGACAAAATTCAATCTTGTCCTTACAATTAACATGTCTAGATAGACATTTTAATAGGTTCTCTGCCTTATCTAATGATCTTAAAGAAGTCTTGACTAAATAACCTTGTTCAATAAGCTGCTTAATACAGTGCAGTGCAATATATCCGGACCCTCCGCTAACAAATACTTTTTCCATTTAATTTTCTTATGTTAAAAAACCCCACTTTTGTGAGGTCTTTTGCGGTCTGGACGGGACTCGAACCCGCGACCCCATGCGTGACAGGCATGTATTCTAACCAGCTGAACTACCAGACCATTTCTTAATTGCGAAAGCAAATATACATTTGATTTTCAACAACTCAAATCTTTTCTTTTAAATTTTATGTGTGAACAATAGTATCAGGAAACACCGTGTGAATTAATATCCTGAACCCCAATCTGGACATCCAAAACATTCCTTATTATTTAAGAAATCATAGGAAATTGAGAATTCTGAAATTCCTCCATCACCACCAATTTTACTAAGATTAAAATCATAAGAATACCCAAACTTAAAGCCTTCCCATGCCATTCCAATTACTGGATTTATAGATGTTATAAAATGACTTTTATCAGATGTTTGAATTGGATTTGTTGCCGCTGTAAGTCCAAGAGAGAACCTGTCAAAAACATATTGAAATCCTATATCAAACCTATCATATTTACCTTGCATCATAAAGTTTGTAATAAGAAAAATACTATTATCATCATTATAGTTTAATACAGGTAATTCTAATGATGCATGAAGTGAAACAAAGATGTCTAAAGGAGCGTCACCTTGACTAACCATTGAGACATTAGGTCTATTTAAATGTCTTAATGTTAAACCAACCCAGCTATAATCATTGTTAAATAAAAAGGAAGCGCCAAAATCTACATATCTAACATTTTCTTCTAATAATATTGGATCAAACGAATTTGAACTGATCAAGTTTTGAAAAATATTAATCTGATCTTCAAAAAGTAAATTATCAAAACCAAAATCCTTGAATCCAAAACCTACAGAAATACTTGGTCTAAAGTGCCAATCATAATTAATCTGAACATCATAAGCCCAATTGACATTAACTTGCTTTAAATTATAATTCGTAACTGTTTCCTGATGATTAATTAAACTGATTCCTATACCACTATTTAATTCTGGATACCAATCATCAAAATAAACATATTGAGAATTTAAGTTGAAATTAAATCCTGACCATTGCTGGTTTTTATATAAAAGACCAGCTTTTGTAGTTTGATAAAATCCTGAAAAAGAAGGGTTAATACTTTCAGGAATCATAAAAGATTGGGTAAAAGCAACATCTTGAGAAAAACCTCTCAAACATGTAACCATTACTAATATTAATAAAAATCTTTTCATTACTTCTACTTTATCTTAAAAGAGTAAACACTCCTTGACGATTAATATTCTCTTGATATATTGTAACACCCTTAACAACCATTAAGTAATTTCCATTTTCTGCTTTTCTACCTTCTAATATACCATCCCAACCAATCAATTCAGCATTATTCTCATAATATATAAGTGATCCAAAAGTATCGTATATATACATTTCAATACTATTTATACATCCATAAACAGGTCTAATGGTATCATTCATTCCATCACCATTTGGTGAGAAAGCGGTAGGCAGAACTATGTCATAGCCATCCGATACTTCAATCTGTTCTGTGTAAGTCTCAAAACATCCATAATTATATTCAACTGTTTGAGTTACAGTATATGAGCCAGGATTTGGATATGTATATGTTACTGAATCACCTGTAACAACAGGAGATCCATTCCCAAAGTCCCAAGAAACACTTATATAATCTCCAGACGATGTATTTGTAAATATTAAATCATTAAATATGCTAATTCCACAATCGATTTGACCTGAACTAGTTAGGTCAAATGATGCATCACCAAGCTCAGCAAAGTCCACAATTATTTCTGTCTCTATTTGACATCCAAATGAGTCAGTTACCAATACAGTGTATGTTCCATTTTCATAAGCTGTCATTACAGAGCTATCATCAATACTTACAGATCCACTTGACCAATTTATTGAATATGGAGGTACTCCTCCTGAAATAGTAATATCATTAATTTGACTAACAAAATTTCCTTCACAATTTGGATCAATACTTGTCTGTAAATCAACTATAAAGTCATCTTGTCTCCATATTGTAAATGTTTCAGATTGAGCAATACAACCTTCTGTGTCAGTAACTTCAACTGAATACTCACCTGAAGGAATATTTGATAAATCTTCCGTAGTAGCTCCATTACTCCATAGGAATGAATAAGATCCTGAACCTCCTGAAACTAAAAGATCAATATCACCACTATTTGCATCATTACAATCTACTGCATCACTTGGAGTTCCACTTACTACTATTTCACTTAGCACTGTAATACTAAATGTTTCTGGATTACCAACACAAACTATTCCATTATTATTATATGTAGGTGTAACTGTAATTAATGCTCCTTCTGAAACAATAGATGGATTGGTTGCTGTAAAGCTAGGTATATCGCCTGCTCCACTTGCAGCTAGGCCAATTGAAGGGTTATCATTAGTCCAGTTATATGTAGTTGTACCGTCTGAATTTGATGTTGTAAATGTAATGATCTCAGAATCTTCATTATTACATAGTACAATATCTTGAACTTCATCAACTTGTGGAGAAGGATTTACTGTAATAGTAAATGTATCTGCTGTTCCACTACAACTTAATCCACTATTTTCATATGTAGGTGTAACAGTAATTGTCGCTGTAATTGTTGTACTAGAAGAATTTGTCACTGAGAAACTAGGTATTCCTCCTGAACCACTTTCTGCTAGACCTATAGCTGGATTATTATTTGTCCATTCATATGAAGTAGTACCATCTGTATTTGATGTGGTAAATATATATGTTGGTGTAAAGTCTCCATCACAAGCAACTGTATTCCAAGATTCTAAAGAATCTACTTGTGCATCAGGATTAACAGTTATTGTAAATAATTCTGGAGTTCCTACACAAACTACTCCATTATTATCATATGTAGGAGTAACAGTAATTGTTGCTGTTTGTGAGGTGTTGGATGTATTAACTACTCCAAAAGAAGGAATAGTTCCACTGCCCGATCCAGGTAATCCAATTGATGTGTTATCATTTATCCAATTATAAGTTGTAGTACCATCGGTATTTGTAGTGGTAAAAATTACCTCATTAGAAATATCACCATTACATAATACTTGACTATCTATTGCATTAACCTGAGCTCCAGGATTAACAGTAATAGTAAATTCTTCCGAAGGACCAGTACAAACAACTCCGTTATAATTATAGTTTGGAGTTACTGATATATTTGCAACTTGAGCAGTAACAGTCGAGTTTATTACTGAAAAGACAGGAATATTCCCAGTTCCTGAAGATGATAATCCAATTGATGTATTATCGTTTGTCCATGAGTAAGTAGTAGCTCCTTCAGTATTGACTGTGGTAAATATAATTTCACTAG
>PACY01000009.1 GCA_002700405.1 Flavobacteriaceae bacterium
GCAATACTTGCTAATAGAAATCTAGAAGAATATAGCAAGAACCCAGAAGATACGATTGAGAATTTAATAGAATACACACTTAACAAGCTTTAGTTACCATAGGACTTCATCTAATCCATTAGATTTTAAATAGCTATTTGTTTTACTAAAATGTTTATTTCCAAACCAATAACCTCTATTTGCGCTTAATGGTGATGGATGACCACTTGTCAAGATAAGATGATTAGCGTTATCTATTAGTTTAGCTTTACTTTTAGCATAGCTGCCCCAGAGTAGGAATACCACGTTATTTCTTTTTGATGAAATTATTTCTATTATTTTGTCGGTAAAAATTTCCCACCCCTTATTCTGATGACTTCCAGCAAGATTCTCTCTAACGGTCAGAGTTGAGTTTAATAGAAGTACCCCCTGCTTAGACCATCTAGTTAAATCCCCATTATCTGGTATAGTTATATTAAGATCATCTTCAAGTTCTTTAAATATGTTAATTAATGAGGGAGGCGGATTAACTCCATTTGGTACAGAAAAACAGTATCCATGAGCTTGGCCTTTACCATGATAAGGGTCTTGACCAATGATTACTACTTTAAGCTTATATAGTGGGCAATCATCAAGTGCTGAAAAAATGTTTTTACCTGGCGGATAACAAGTATGGTTTCTATATTCTTGTTTTATAAAACGTACTAGCTCTAAGAAATAAGGTTCATTAAATGTATTTTCTAATTCTTTTTTCCAAGAAGAATCTAGGTTAACATTCATTTCTTTTTAATTAATTTATCCACTAGCATTGAAACAGTTGCATCTCCAGTGATATTAACCACTGTTCTACACATATCTAGAGGCCTGTCGACAGCAAAAATTAATGCTAATCCAGCTTCTGGTATTCCTGCTTGAGATAATACAATAACTAATACAATAATCCCTGCACTGGGTACCGCTGCAGCTCCAATTGAAGCAAGTGTCGCTGTAAGAATAATTCCAAGCTGAGCACCTAATGATAGATCAAGACCAAATGTTTGTGCAATAAATACAGCTGCAATAGCCTGATACAATGCGGTGCCATCCATATTTATAGTAGCTCCAATTGGCAATACAAAACTTGAAACCTCTTCTTTTACACCTAAATGATTATGAACTCTATCCATAGTAACTGGCAGGGTTGCTGCACTAGAGCTAGTTGAAAAGGCAACTAATTGTGCTGGAAGAATTCCTTTTAAAAAGTAATTAGGGTCTTTTCCTGTAAAAACCTTTACAATTAATACATATAGTATAATTAACACTGATAATCCCAGAATAAGTGTCATAGAGTACAATAACAAGCTTTTTAGTAGATCCCATTTTGGTGCTTCAACGATTAATGTTGCTAATAATGCAAATACCCCATAAGGAGCAAATGACATTATTAGGTCAATTATTTTTAAAATAACCTCATTTAATGAATCAAAAAACTCTTTTATTGGTCTTGATTTATTTGGTGGAATTAAGATCATTGAAATACCAAATAGGATTGCAAAGAAAATTACTTGAAGCATATTCTTATTGTTAGATGCAGCATAAACTATATTAGAGGGCACAACATCTATAAGTGCTTGAAGAGGGCCTGAATTTTTTGTACTTGCAGCTACTTCTCTTTTTTGATCTGCATCACTCTCATATGCGCTTATTAATTCTATTCGAGTTTCTTCAGAAATGGAATCACCAGGTTTTATAACATTTACTACAATTAAACCAATACTCACAGCGATAACAGTTGTTATCATGTATGTTACTATTGTAGCTCCACCCATTTGTGAGAGCTTTGAAATATCTTTCAAATCTGAAATACCCTTTACAAGAGATGCTAGTATTAATGGAATTGCAATTAATTTCAATGAATTAATAAAAATTGTTCCAAAAGGTTTTATCCAATCAGATATAAAATCTTTTCCAAAGTCAAAGTTTGACATTATAAGGCCAAAAACAACACCAAATGCCATTCCTATTAGTATTTTCCAATGTAATGCTAGATTCTTCATAAAATTTAAAAGATTAATTATACAATCATATTTTTTGGTTCTCTATGGGTTAAGAATTTAAAACCACAACCTAAGTTAATATAATTAGAAGAAAAAATTCTAATTTCATTTGGAATATGTAATTTTAAATTAAATTCAACCAATGTATTCAAAAGTCTCCTCTGCTGATATTGATTATTTTAAATCTATTGTTGGAGCAAACTATGTTTCTACAAATGAGGATATTATAAAAGAATATTCTCATGATGAAACTGAAGATTTATCCTTTCTTCCAGAAGTAGTTGTTAAGCCTGAAAAAGCCAAAGAGATATCTAAAATACTAACCCATTGCAATAAAAATAAAATTCCTGTTACTCCATGTGGAGCTAGAACTGGATTAAGTGGAGGTTCCCTCCCTATTCATTCAGGAGTTGTTTTAAGTACAGAGCGTTTAAATAAAATAATAGAGATTGATACCAATAATTTACAAGCAACAGTTGAGCCAGGTGTAATAAACCAGGTTTTTAAAGATGCTGTAGAAGAAAAAGGATTGTTTTATCCTCCTGATCCTGCTAGTCAAGGAAGCTGTTTTTTAGGAGGTAATCTTGCAGAAAATGCAGGTGGTCCTAAAGCATTAAAATATGGAGTAACAAAAGACTTTGTTCTGAACTTACAAGTAGTCTTACCTACTGGGGAGATTATATGGACTGGAGCAAATGTGTTAAAAAACTCTACAGGATATAATCTAACTCAACTTCTTGTTGGAAGTGAAGGGACACTGGGAATCATAACTTCAATTGTATTTAAGCTTATCCCCTTGCCTCAAAAATCTATTACACTATTAATTCCATTTAAATCTGCAGAAGATGCCTGTAAAGCAGTCTCATTGATATTTATGGCAGGTATTACCCCATGTGCAGTTGAATTCATAGAAAGAGACGCTATTGATTGGACACTAAAGTATTCTGATGTTAAACTAGCCATAGAAAATGATATTAATGCACACTTATTAATTGAGGTTGATGGCAATGATATTGAAGCACTTTATATGGAATGTGAAAAAATTGAAAAATTAGTATCACAATTTGAATGTGGAGAAATAACTATGGCAGATAATGATTCTCATAAGGATATGTTATGGAAATTAAGAAGAAGTATTAGTGAAGCTGTTAAATCTAACTCTGTTTATAAAGAAGAAGACACTGTAGTTCCTAGAGCAGAACTACCTAAACTTCTAAAAGGAGTAAAAGAGATTGGTAAAAATTATGGATTTAAATCTGTGTGCTATGGTCATGCAGGTGATGGAAATCTTCATATAAACATTATAAAAGGAGATATGAGTGATGATAAATGGAATAATGAGCTAACAAAAGCAATTAAAGAAATATTTGAGCTGACTGTCAGTTTAGGAGGTACTATATCAGGAGAGCATGGCATAGGATATGTGCAAAAAGACTATATTAGTATAGCATTTTCTGAAAAGGAAATTGAATTGCAAAAACAGATAAAAAAAATATTTGACCCAAACAATATTCTAAATCCAGATAAGATTTTTAACTAAAACTTAATTATGATATTTTTATTTCAATTATGGAATTTATAGTACTAGTATTGGGTCTTGGTTTATTAGCTGGGTTAGTCGTTAGAAAAAAAGGCGACAATACTATGGATACTTTATCTAAAGGTTGTGGGTGTATAATTTTTATAATTATTATTTTATTGATTTTCTATACATATCAGGCATCGATTAATGCTAATCCTTAAGCTGTTAGTTATTGATATTTAGTCTAAATAACAATTTCTTATAATCATCAATTTATATTGCTTCTAAATACTTCTATTAATAATTTCGAAGAAAATTTTAATTATGAAAGAATTATTATTAAGCAACAGTTGTATAAACTGTGAAAATATTTCAGTGAACTCATTATGTAGTTTTCATAACATTCAAGTAACTGAAAAATATACTTGTGCTGATTTTGAAGAAAGTCCTGTAGCTTAATTTATTTAAGTTATCTATGAAATTATAGATAAAGGATTAGTTTTTTTCCAATTCCCCCTAGTAAAATCAGGAAATCTCTTAGGTGCTCCCCCATCTTCAATTGATCTTGCACTAAGTGGTGTTACTGCACTCCAAAAGCATCCTTCATACATATTTTGATCTAAAGGCTTGCCATTTCTAAGACATTCTATTATTCGATACCTCATCATAAAATCCATACCGCCATGCCCTCCCATTTTTTTAGCCAGTGTACCCAATCTTTTATAAAGTGGATGATCATATTTCTCATATAATACTTCTAAATCCTTTCCTTGTGCCCAAGAATGATGATTTTTAGTAACACCTTCTACTCCACCTTCAAGTGCAACACGAGTAGGAAAACCAGCTAGTATGCCTTTAGTCCCTTGTATTAAATTATGTCTAGAATATGGTCTTGGACTTGTTTCATCCCATTGTACCATTACAGTTCTTCCAAGGTTTGTTTTTATTATAGAAGTATTTAAATCCCCATTTTTATAATCAAGTTTATTCCATTTATGATTAGCTGGATAGTTTTTCTCTGCATATAATTTTCTCCCCAAGGCTGGTGTTGAATAAGAGATTAAGGTGTTAAAATTATCATCACTTCTGGCTAGATTCATGTATTGAGCTACTGGGCCTAAACCATGAGTAGGATATAAATTACCCCTTCCTTTTGCATAATGGTGTGTTCTCCATGAGCCAGTACCTCTTTCTTGCTCTTCCATCTGAAATCTTAACTCATGTATATATGCCGCTTCTGCGTGTAAAAAATCTCCTATTACTCCTTTTCTACACATATTTAAATACATCATTTCATCCCTTCCATAATTAACATTCTCCATCATCATACAATGTTTTCTAGTCTTTTCTGAGGTGTTTATAATCTCCCACATATCCTCAATGGTTGTAGCCATAGGAACTTCAACAAATGTATGAGCTCCACTCTTCATAGATTCAATTATCATTGGTGCATGATTATCCCAGTTGGTAGAGATAAATACTGCATCTGGCTTTGTTTCTTTTAGCATTAATTTCCAATTATCCTCACTACCATAATACATAGCTATTTCATTATGTCTTTTTCCTTTTCCAATCTCTTTGCAATTATCTACAGATCTTTGAGTTAAATCTTTATACAAATCACTAATTGCTACCACTTCTGTTCCTTCTATTGTAGCAATCTGTCTTGCATGACCAGTACCTCTAGCTCCAACTCCAATAAATGCTACTCTTACTATTTCAAGTTTAGGAGCGGAATAATCCCCCATATATTGAGAGTTCTTATCGATTAAATGATGTGACTCTTCAATGTTAGCTGCATCTAACCTGTCTGGATTGAGGCCTAGAAAAAATGCTGAAGCAGAACTTAATTTTAAGAAGTCTTTTCTTTTCATTGTGTTTTTAGATTATTAACAGCCATTATATATATACTTTCATAAAAAGGCACAATCTTATGGATATCGTATTTTTCTGCCCTTTTTCTAGCATTTTCTTTAAACTCATCATTGATTTTATTATCGGATAAGATTTTTAATGAGTTTTTTATCATATCATTAACATCACCTACATTACTCATATACCCAGATTCACCATTGATATTTACTTCTGGCAATCCACCTGCATTAGTTGAAATTACAGGGACATAAGAAGCCATTGCTTCAAGTGCAGCTAAACCAAAACTTTCTGTACTTGAAGTTAGTAAAAAAAGGTCAGTAAATGATAAGATATTAGTTGTCTCATTGGTATTTCCAAAGAAGTAGACGTTATCTGTAATGTTTAATTCTTTGCAGATCTTTTCAGCATTTTCTTTTTCAGGCCCCTCACCTACCATTAACAATTTAGATGGCATGGTTTTGTTTATTCCATCAAACACATTTAATACATCACTAATCCTTTTGACCTTTCTAAAATTGCTTATATGACAAATTATTTTCTCATCTTCTTTTGCTATAATACCTCTATTGCCTTTATTTTTACTAGTAGGATATTTTTCTAGATTAATAAAATTTGGAATCACAGATATTTCAGTATCTATATTAAATAACTCCTCAGTATCATTTTTAAGACTTTCAGATACTGCAGTAACTGCATCAGATTTATTAATACTAAACTCAACAGCAGCCTTATATGATGGATGACTTCCAACTAATGTAATATCAGTTCCGTGTAGCGTTGTTACAACAGGGATATTAATACCTTCATATTCTAGCATATTCTTAGCCATAAATGCAGCATATGCATGAGGAATTGCATAATGAACATGTAGTAGGTCAATCTTATACTTTTTTACCATGTCAACAACTTTTGTAGATAATGCTAATTCATATGGTTGATAATGGAATAATGGATAGTCTGGAACCATTACCTCATGATAATGTACTTTATTACTTAAGAGTTCTAGTTTTACAGGCTGATTATAGGTTATAAAATGGATCTCATAACCTTTCTTTGATAATTCTATTCCCAATTCAGTAGCAACAACTCCACTACCTCCAAATGTAGGATAACATACAATCCCTATTTTCATTTTATATCAATTTATAGCTTCATATATTAGTCTCTGAATCTCAGTTCTAATATTGTAATTTAGTAATTTATTTTCAGGATCACTTGGATAAGATCTATTAGATAAGAAAATATATACGATTTTCTCTTCAGGATCTGCCCATGCATATGTTCCTGTCCAACCAGAATGTCCAAAACTTTTCATAGAAAGACATCCGCATGTAGGTCCTTCATCTTCTAATTGAGGTTTATCAAACCCTACTCCTCTCCTATTATCTTCATTACAGAAATAACAGGTATTGAACTTATCAATTGTTTGAGGCTGCAAATATTGTATCCCACCATAATTTCCATTCTGGAGATACATCTGCATTATTTTAGCCACATCATTTGAATTTCCAAATAGTCCTGCATGTCCTGCAATTCCACCAAACATCGCTGAAGCCATATCATGAACATATCCAACTATTTCTTGATTTCTAAAATAATCGTCTATTTCAGTGGGGGCAATATTTTTAATTGATATCTTATCTGCTGGGTTAAACATCAATGAACTTGCACCAATAGATTTAAAAAAGTACTTATTGGATAAATTATCTAAATTATCAGAGTAATAGCCTTCAATATATTGTTGTAAGATCAGGTATGGCAAATCACTGTATTTGTATTGTTCTTCAATCAATTCACTTTCTCTAATTTGATTTAATATTGTGTCTTTATATGAAGATGCAAGAAATGTGTTGTTATTGATTTTTAAAGAATAGTTTTCATTAGGACTACTTCTATATAAATTGCTTTTCAGTTTGCCTGTTGTGGAGTCTATAGTTTGCTTATAAAAAGGAATCCATGGTGTAAAATATGCGAAATGAGACAATACTTCTTTAATAGTAAATTCAGATTTATTTGATTCAACATAAGAAGGTAGTAGTTCTCCAATAGTAGAGTCTAGAGATATCACATCATTATCATAAAGCTTCATTATTAGAGGCAATGTAACTAGTATTTTAGTCAGTGATGCTAAATCGTATGTAGTCATTGAATTCACACTTTGACTATTATTATATCTTAAGTTACCATAGCTTTTATCAAACACTACTTTTGAGTCTTTAGCTACAAGTAATTGTATTCCGGGGGTCATCATAGAATCAATAGAAATGTTCACTATAGAATCAATTCTATTTAATTTTTTAGAATCAATATTAACTGACTCAGGTAATCCATATGATAATCTATTTGTTTTAAAAGTTTTTATTCCCTCTCCTACTTTATACTTATTTAAAACACTAACAGGAATTTGACCATTAAACTCAATTGAACCAAATATCATTTGGGCAGTTTTTTCTTGAAAAACATCCTCATTTTGGTAGGATAGTATAATACTTTTAAAAGATTCCACATCAATTAATCTATCTAAACTGTATGGTTTAGCAAAAACTGAAAGAATAGCGTGGTTAGATTTACTGATTTTATCTATCCATAAAAGCTCTTTTCTTGTAAAATTATACTTGTCCCATGGGGTATTGCTTGGTTGGTGATGCCCTATAATAACAGTATTGTAATTACTTAGCTTATCTAGGAGATTGTTTAATTCTTTATAGTCACTAAGCTTTATGTAGTCAACAGTAGTGTATTTATTTAAGTAGTTGTTAAAAGTCATACCTGATTCACTTCCAGTTTGCAGATGAACTATTTTATTCTCATTTAAATTTAATATTGGGGTGAAATTTTCGTCATTCTTAAGTAGTGTAATAATATTTGAGACAACCTCGTTTTTTAAAACACTATCATCTGCTTCGTTTAGATCTGATATTAAATTATTAGGATCAATTGGCTTGTAATTATTTAATCCTACTTTATACTTTGCTTTTAAAATTTTTTTAACTGAATGTTCAAGTCGTTTATTAGAGATTTTCCCATTGTTATATGCATTAATTATTGAAGTTATGCCAGCATTTACATCTCCAGACATCAATAGGACATCATTTCCAGCCTTAAATGCCATTAAATCAATATTCTCTTTATCATAACCAGTAACACCCTTCATTCCAAGCGCATCGGTTATAATTAAGCCTTTAAACTTAAGTCTTTCTTTTAAAATACTTGTAACTATGTTTTTTGATAATGATGAAGGGAAATTAATATTTGATTCAAGGCTGGGCACATTTAAGTGGGCAATCATTACTGATCCCAATCCCTCCTTGAATAATGATTTATATGGATATAGCTCAACATCAAGAATTCTTTTTTTCTTAAATGTTATTGTAGGTAATGTTTTATGGGAGTCTTTAGATGTGTCTCCATGCCCTGGAAAATGTTTTGCACAGGCTAATACTCCCTCACTTTGTATTCCCTTAGTAAACGAAACAGCTTTACTGGTTACATTAAGTTTATTTTCTCCATATGATCTGTTGCCAATGATTGGATTTTTTGGATTAGTATTAATATCTACAACAGGGGCAAAATTTATATGAATACCCATTCTTTTACAATGTTTCCCAATACTACTCCCTATCCTTTCAACAAATGAATTGTCTTTTAACGCTCCCAAACTCATGTTCCAAGGAAATTTTATAGTAGAATCTATTCGCATTTTCAACCCCCATTCCCCATCAATTCCAATTAATAATGGAGTTTTACTTAGAGACTGCATTTTGTTTGTTGTATTTACTGTTTTTGTAGGCGATCCATTGGATAAAATTACACCACCAATAGAATAGTCAGATATTTGCTTATAAACGCTAGCGCTGTTATCATTCGCAGTCATTAGTTGAACAACAAAAAGTTGACCTATCTTTTCTTTAAGTGTCATAGAGTTATAAATGCTGTCAACCCATTTTTTTTGATCTTGAAAATCTGTAGCTCTTAAAGGATCTTTTTTCTGTGAAAAAGCGGTTAAGGAGTAGAAACAGAAAAATAAAATAAAATATAAATTATTAGACATATAAGATAGTTTATTATAAAAAACGACTATGCCAGCTGTCTTTAACAGTAGTTTCCCAATGGCTATTAAGTTCAGAGATATTAGAGACTAGATTGTTAAAAACAACGGTTTTTGGGGTTATAGATTTATTTTTCACCATTTGTTTAAAATCTTTTAGAGATATTATATTAATAGTTTCGTCAGTTCTATAAGCAACATCCATTTTATCAAGTAGTATTATAGAATATTTTGTTTCTAAAGACTGTATAAATGCTACTGAAGAGTCGATAGAACAACCCGAAATTTCTAAAGTATTTTCAGCAGCTATAATAATAAAACGATTGTATTTTACTTGAAAACTGCAAGAAATTGGTTTGCCATGGGTATTCCATGTTTTTAAAAAGTCTGTAAGTTCTCCTGATATCTCGGAGACTTGGTCATTATTTAATTCTTTATTGGATTGGTAAATCCAAATTCTAGAGTCCTCTGATAAATCATTAAAGTTACTATTCATTAAAATATCTTATAAATCTTGGGCTTTAGCGATTAATTCGCTGATATCCATAACTGAAATCTTTCTTTCTTCTTCAATTGTTTTAGCTCCATCTGTTAGCATAGTATTGCAAAATGGACAACCTGTTGCTACAACTTCAGTATTAGTTTCTTTTATATCTTCTGTCCGTTCAATATTTACTTCTTTATTTCCTTTTTCAGCATCTTTAAACATTTGGGCTCCACCTGCTCCACAGCAAAGACCTTTTGATTTACATCTTTTCATTTCAATTAGTTCTGCCTCTAGCTTAGTAATTAATTCTCTAGGAGCTTCATATTCATTATTTGCACGACCTAAATAACACGGATCATGATAAGTAATCTTTTTACCCTTATATGAGCCTCCTTTTATCTTTAACCTACCCTCATTAAGTAGTTTTTTAAGAAATTGTGTATGATGATATACTTTATAATTCCCTCCTAATGAAGGATACTCATTTTTAATAGTATTAAAACAATGTGGACATGTGGTTACAATTGTCTTGACATCATAGGTATTTAAAA
>PACY01000010.1 GCA_002700405.1 Flavobacteriaceae bacterium
ACTTTGGATCAAGCTATTAAAATTCAAAATGATGTGCCACAAGGTCTTTCATCATCTATTATGACAACAAAAATATCTGAGGCATAGGAATTTCTCTCCTCTTCAGGGTCTGATTGTGGAATTGCTAATGTAAATATTGGCACTTCAGGTGCTGAAATTGGAGGAGCATTTGGCGGAGAAAAAGATACTGGAGGTGGTAGAGAATCAGGTTCTGATGCTTGGAAAATTTACATGAGAAGGCAAACAAATACTATCAACTACACTGATGATTTACCTTTAGCTCAGGGAATTAAATTTGATCTGTAATTACAAAGAATCAAGAGCTTACTTCATTAAAAAACATTTTATACTGTTTTTTGTTAACTTTGTTAAAAAAATAAGATGTATAAACAGCCCACTTCGTTAATCTCAAATTTCTTTTTTATTTGTTTATTGATTTGTTTTCAAAACATATATTCTCAATCTGCTGCAACAGACATTCAATTATCAAATCAAAATATTGATGAAAACACTACGGGCTTTATAGCAGATATTTCATCTGTTTCAGATAATGATGATGACACTTTTGTGTATCAGCTTGTAAGTGGTGATGGAGCTACTAATAATTCCAATTTTAAAATAATTAATGACAATCAACTTAGTGTTATTGTGCCCTTTGATTTTGAATCAAGTTCTAATGCATCATTAAGAATAAAATCCTCTTTATCCACAACAGCTGGAGATAATGACCTTATTTTAAAAGGAATTATGGATTTTACCACTCCTCTTGGCGGCGGTTCTGGAAAAGCCATTCATTTAACTGCAGTAAGAGATATTGAAAACTTAAGTCTATATGGGCTAGGAGTTGCAAATAATGGGGGCGGCACGGACGGAGTAGAATATATATTTCCAGTAATTTCAGCAAATGCAGGAGATCAAATTTTAGTAGCTCGAGAACTTAGTGAATTTAATCAGTATGTAGATACTTCTCAATATTGGGATATTACACTTGATGATCCATTGAATGCTATTTCTCAAAATGGTGATGATGCAATTGAATTGTTTATTAATGTTAGTACGGATGCATTTGGTAATATACAATTTGAAGGGGATCTAATTGAAACATTTGCAGATGTTAATGTTGATGGAACAGGAGAATCTTGGGAATATCTGGATACATGGGCTTATAAAAACAGTATTGGTGAGTGGACCTTTGGAGAGTTACATTGCACCGATAACACTCAAACAATATTTGATTCCGATTGTGTTTACCCGCTTGTTGATGGGGATTCAGGGATTACATATTTTATTTCAGAAACGGAAGTTTTTGAAAAGTCATTTGATATTACGGTTAATGATATTAATGATGCCCCAGTTCAAGATTATATTGCAGTAGATGCAATTGAGCAAACACCAATTAATATTACTTTAACTGCAGCGGATCCGGATTCTGATCAAATAGTTAGTTATTCAGTTGATGATATGCCTATATATGGTTTGTTATCAGATCCTGAAAATAATAATCTTCCTTTGCAGCCAGGGTCATTATTATCGGGGAATACAATTACTTACACCAGCAGTTCTGATTCAGCTACACATGATTATTTTACCTTTTTAGCTTCTGATGCAAATCTTACTAGTGACTCTGCAGATCTAGATTATAGCAGTGATATATATCATTATGAAATAGAATATGATACTTCAACAATGCATCAAAGTCTAAGCCAATTTGAAGACAATAATATACTTAGTTTAGAAGATCTAACGGTTACATCTGAATCTTTAAATTTTGAAATAGTTCCAAATGATTCCTTCAACCATTACATTGGAGGATTTAATTTTCCCTCCACTCCCATAATAAATAATCCATATCCAGATGAGGTGAATTCTTCTGCAAAAGTTGTTGCGTCAGGTGACGAGTCTTTCGTTAATACTGAAACTGAGACAATCTTCTATGCATATAATTTAATTTTAGACCTAAATAAGTCTAAAAAGTTTTCGGTTAAAATATACTCTGAATCTCTAACCGCTGTAAGATTTGCTTTGGGTGCGGAGGGGTCTCAAAATTATTCTGCTGGGGTACAATATGCAAAGACTAAATTTACAACCCAAACAAATCAGTGGGAGGAGATAATTTTTGATTTTTCTCAGGGTGCTGATTTATATTTTGTTGATGCGGGGTCAAACTTGTATGATGGAACAGGAGTATTGTATGGTGGAATTCAAGATGGAGGAACTCTTCAAGCCGAAGGGGTTACTGTGCCAGACAATTTCATAGATCAAGAGCCTATATATCATCCAGATGGCTGGAATATTGAAGCTTATCCAAGCCCAAATATTTCACAAATTATAATATATTTCCAAGGTAATGGAGATTATCAACAAGTTTATCTTGATGACATAATTCAAATAATGGAACTGCCTGAAGAGGCTCCAGGATTGGTTGATATTACAATTGAACCAGTTGAAGATGATTCATATATTCATTTGTCAGCATCAGCAGTAGAAGAAAATTTCACAGGCTCTATGGGCTTATTATCTATTTACGACCCTGATGATTCAAATCCACCAAGCTCACAAGGATTAGAAACTATATACTCAATTCCATTTTTTTCTGGCAATAACATTAATAATTATTCAGAAACTCTTTCTTATACGGGAACTTATACTTTGGAACTGACTGAAGATTATGGAGATGGTTCAAACGGTGGGTTAATAAATATATTTTTAGATGGAGAATTAATTATAGAAAATGCCACAATTGAAGAGCCTGATGATTTTGATGGCAATGATTGTTGGCCTAATTGTGTAAATTCATCCTCTGCAATTTATAGTTTTTACGCAACCGCAGGTCAAGTCATTTCATTTGAGTCAGTTCAATTTCCTCAATGGTATGATAATGACTTTATTCATATTTACTTTCCAGCACAAGAGTTTTCAATATCTTCTGTGGATATAAATGCCCCAATTAATTATTCAGAAACTCTTTCTTATACGGGAACTTATACTTTGGAACTGACTGAAGATTATGGCGATGGTACAGATGCGTTAACAAATATATTTTTAGATGGAGAATTAATTATTCAGAATGCTACTATATCTTCTGGCCCTTTAGAGCCTGGCGGTAATGATTGTTGGAATACAAATGGAGGCCCAGATTCTGAATCTGAGATCGGAGGATGTATAGTTCAATCATCAGCTGTTTACACTTTTTATGCCACTGCGGGTCAAACCATTTCTTATGAAACAGTGGTACAAGGCTCATATGATGACAACCCGGTTATTCATCTTACCTTCGGAGACAGTCAAGAAGAATATGAATTAGTTAGTGGGGAAGGAGATACTGATAATGACAAATTCCAACTTATTGCCAAACAACTTTTTTTAGAAAACAGTGTTGATTTTGAAGAACAAGATGAATTATCAATTAGGGTAAAATCTACTGATGATTCAGACAATGAAATAGAAACAGTTTTATTACTCGATGTCATAAATGAAAATGATATTTATATTAATTCTACAATGCCGCTATCATATTGTGCAGGGGATGGTATGATTTCGATTGATAATGTATTTGAAACCATTGGAGAGGTCACCCATAGTTGGTCTGGCCCCAATAATTTTAGCTCTTCAAATTTAACTATAGAAAATCTACAGCCCGGCGAATACACATTAATAGTTTCGGACCAATATTTTGACTATACACAAACATTTGATCTTGAAGTTGAGGAAATTTATAATGATTTAGAAATATGCTACATAACATCTGATTCTGAAAATTACACTAATAACAGAATATATTTAAATAGCCAAGGGAATTATAATATTCAAGAATATCAGATTTATAGAGAGACATCAGCTTTAAACGAGTATGAACTAATTGGCTCAGTTTCTGGTGATGAAAGCTCATATTTAGATACAGAAACTAACAACCAGCAGCAACAAAAAAAGTATAAGGTTGCAACATTAGATAGTTGTGGAAATATTTCTGATTTAAGTATAGCCCATTATAATACTCTACTTTCTGCTACCGTTGCTGTTGATGGTTCAGTAAGTCTAGAGTGGCAGCCATATGTAGGTATTGAATATAGTACTTTTAATATTTGGAGAAGTATTGATGAAGAGGCATTTACACTTCTATCTCAACTGCCGAGTGACCAATTTAATTTTAATGATACCGAAGCTGATATAGATACTTATAATTATGAATATTATGTGGGTATTGAAGTCCAAGATTGTGAGTCTTCAAGATCTGTAAACGACATTGTAGAACTAAGGTCAAACTTATTAAATGTAGGAGTGCTTTCTAACACGGAATTTGATATTTTTAATCAAATAAGTATTTATCCAAATCCGGCTGAAGATTTTGTAATAATTAATATAGAAGGAAATTTACAATTAATTGGTGTAGAAATCTATAACACCATTGGACAATTAATAAATAGATCTAAGGATACAATAATTTCAACAGAAAATTTAGGATCGGGATTATATATTTTTAAAGTTCAAACTGATAAGGGTGTTGCTGTAAAAAATATTGTAGTTAATTAATTTTAATTTAATAAACTCTATATAAGAACCCTTGATTGAGTTCCCATTCCAAATAATTAGCACTGTTTGGAAGCTCTGTATTATAAAGCTCTACTTTACCATCACCATCATAATCTTTAAAGTGCCCCCATTTTATCCAACCTCCATCTTCTGAAGAATAGTTCTCTATAAAGCTATTTGTCATATCAATAAAATTTCCCCCATTTTGTTTAATTATTTGAATTGACCAGCCTTGATAAAAATTACTCGTATCAGGAAGCATATCTCCAGTACGAGTAATTATAATTTCTTCCATACCATCATCATCTAGATCAAAAAAATTAAAATCTGTTACAACTCCTTGTCCATAAATCCCTGTTTCAGGTAATCTTATGGATTCATTCCCTACATAACTACCTCCATCTCCATATATAATTAAAGGAGTTGTATCATATTCTGTAGAATTCCATTGCCAGTCATGACCACCACATATTATATCTAGATAGCCATCATTATTGAAATCATATAATTCAGCATTAAACATTGAAGGCATAAGGGATTGGTCTATTAATTCTAGATTGGCAGTTAACATGCCATTATTATTTTCATATATGGCAGATTGTCCTCTTCCTGCTTCAACTACTAAAACATCAAGATCCCCATCATTATCATAATCTCCAGTTGCACCACCATGATAAAATGAAACTAAATCTGTATACTCAAATTCAATAAACCCTCCATTTCCATCGCTAATTAGTGATTTTAGATATTCACCTCCAAACGGCTCTCTATCATATCCATGGCCTATTAAAAAGAAATCAGGATGATTGTCATTGTTAAAATCACCAAATAAAAATTTTCTTCCATGTACTAGCCCTAGATATAAATTGTCGTTTATTGGATCAGGAGTAAAATTTCCTTCACAATCCCCTAAAAAAAATCTAATGGGCTGCTTTCTTTCATAGCCAGTATAGTCGTCTGGCATATCTATTAGATTATCATAATTATTTCTATAACCAACTATGTCACGAATCCCATCATCATTGTAATCTATATAAGCCCCTCCGAATCCATATTCCCAATTTTCACCAAGCCAATATATCATTTCAGTGTTATAAGCTCCACTAGGAGTCGTAGGCCAAATAATATCAAATAAATCATAGGATGATTGACTAAGATCTAATGGAGCAGAAGCATATTCGCAGTAATACTCAAAATTTGCCGTTATCTCTATATCAGAACTAATAGTTATAGTTAAAGGGTTAGAATTTGACCCATTACTCCATCCAGAAAACATATAGCTATCATTTGGACTGGCAGTTATTGTTAATTCTGTTCCTTCAATATAAGAGCCACCATTTGTGCTAACACTACCTCCTTCAGACGATAGAATAGTTACTTGAAAATATTGAATTTCATTTATGATATTTTCTTCTTCTTTCCCACAAGAAATAAAAATTAAAAAAGCTAAAAATAGTTTTAGGTTTTTCATAGTAAAAAATTGTTCTATTTTTTATTGATAATTGAGCTGGTTGCTTGATCCTGCGGAAGAACTAGTACATCAGCTATATTCACATGGCCCGGTCTAGATATCACGAATTCAATTATTTCTGCAATATCTTCAGCTTGCAGAGCTTTGTATCCTTCATAGACTTTATTAGCTTTTGGATCTCCTTTAAATCTAACTTTAGAAAAATCAGTTTCAACTAGGCCTGGGTTTATTTCTGATACTTTAATGTTATGTTTATTGAGGTCAATTCTCATCCCTTTTGAAATGGCATTTACAGCATGCTTTGTAGCACAATAGACATTCCCTTTTTCATAAATTTCTCTTCCTGCAAGTGATCCAATATTTATAATATGACCAGAAGACTTTTTAACCATTCCAGGGATCACTGCTTTAGCTACATAAAGAAATCCCTTAACATTACTATCAATCATTTTATCCCAATCATCTATATTCCCCTCCTGAATTTTATCTAATCCATGAGCATTCCCGGCATTATTGACAAGCATATCAATATTTTGAAAATCTTCTGGGAGACTTTCAATTGCTTTAATTACCTGATTATTGTCTGAGACATCAAAACATAGTGAAATCACTGGAGTTAATTGTGACAAATCTTCTCTGATTTCATCTAATACTTCCCTTCTTCTTCCGCAGATAATTAATTGCATTTTTGACTCTGCAAGTCTATAGGCAGTAGCTTTGCCTATTCCACTGGTCGCCCCTGTTATTAAAACTGTTTTTGCCTTCATATTTGCTGTCTACAACTAAATTATCAAAGAAAATGTTAAAAATTATGTTAAAATTGATTTTTTTAACCAATTATTAACAGATTATTCCTGAATGATTTTCGAATTTGCATGGTTATAAAATAATGATTATTAAACTAATTAAATATTAGAACATGGAAAAGAAAGTAGATATTAAGAAAATTAACGAAAAAATAAAGAAGGAAAGTGCCTTTATTGATCTATTAACTTTTGAAATTAACAAGGTAATTGTTGGGCAAAAAGTAATGATTGAAAGATTATTGATAGGATTGCTTGGTCAAGGACACATATTGTTAGAAGGTGTGCCGGGATTAGCAAAAACCCTAGCGATAAATACGCTGTCAAAGGCTATTAGTGGTAGTTTTAGCAGAATACAATTTACTCCAGATTTATTGCCAGCAGATGTTGTTGGGACTTTAATTTATAACATGAAACAGACTAAGTTTTCTGTGAAAAAAGGACCGATTTTTGCAAATTTTGTTTTAGCAGATGAAATCAATCGTGCACCAGCTAAGGTACAATCTGCCCTTCTTGAAGCTATGCAGGAAAAACAAGTTACAATTGGCGATGAATCATTCATTTTAGATAAGCCTTTTTTAGTTATGGCTACTCAGAATCCAATAGATCAAGAGGGAACTTATAGTCTCCCTGAAGCTCAAGTAGATAGGTTTATGCTTAAAACAGTTATTGATTATCCTAAAATGGATGATGAAAAAACTATTATTAGGGCTAATCTTTCAGGAGTTGAACAAAAAATTAAACCAGTTGTTACTGTTAAACAAATATTAAAAGCTCAGAAGCTTGTTAATGAAGTTTATATGGATGAGAAAATAGAATCTTATATTCTTGACATTATTTTTGCAACCAGATTTCCAGCAAAATATAATTTACAGGACCTTGAACCATTAATTTCTTTTGGAGCCTCTCCAAGAGGAAGTATAAATTTAGCTTTAGCATCAAAATGCTATGCATTTATTAATAGAAGAGGTTATGTAATTCCAGAAGATGTTAGAGCTGTTGTGCATGATGTGTTGCAGCATAGAATCGGAATCACTTATGAGGCAGAGGCTGAAAATTTAACATCCATCGATATCATTAATAAGATAGTTAATGAGATTGAAGTTCCTTAATGAATTTATTAATTCATAAAAATTTCTAATGAATACTAAAGAGCTACTTAAAAAGGTTCGTAAGATTGAGATAAAAACCAGAAGATTATCTGATCATATTTTTGGAGGAGAATATCATTCTACTTTCAAGGGTAGAGGAATGACCTTTAGTGAAGTAAGACAGTATCAAATAGGAGATGATGTTAGAGCAATTGATTGGAATGTTACGGCCAGGTACAATGAGCCTTTTGTAAAAGTATTTGAGGAAGAAAGAGAGCTTACAATGATGTTGATTGTTGATATTTCTGGTTCAGAATTTTATGGAACTTCTTCAACATTTAAAAATGAATATTTAACAGAAATAGCAGCAACATTAGCTTTTTCTGCCAATCAAAATAATGACAAAGTAGGATTAATTTTATTCACTGACCAGGTTGAATTATACATTCCACCCAAGAAGGGAAAGCCACATATTTTAAGAATTATAAGGGAATTAATTGAGTTTAAACCCACTAATAAAAAGACTGATATAAATGCGCCACTTCAATTTGTATCTAAAATTTTAAAAAATCGTGCTATTGTTTTTTTAATGTCTGATTTTATTTCAGAGGACTATTCTAATTCACTTCGAATTATTTCATCTAAACATGATATAACAGGGATTAGAGTATATGATAAAAGTGAAATTACTATACCCAATTTAGGATTAGTTCATCTAATGGACAATGAGGCAAATAAAATGAAACTGGTTTATACTGGTTCAAAAAAGATTAGGAAAAAATATGAGAACTATTATAGAAATAGGATCCAATTGTTTGAGGAGAATTTTAAAAAGGCTGGCGCAGGGATTATTGAGTGTTCTACAACAGATAGTTATCAGAAAAAATTATTAAGATATTTTAAAAATAGATAAGTTAAAATGATCAATAATAGCTTTAGAAGATTAATATTAATAATTTTATTTATAGGAGTTACGACACCCGTAATGTCTCAGAAGCTTGTGGCCTCAATTGATAGTACTAGTATTTTTATTGGAGAAGAAATCAACTATAAATTAGAGGTATATTCAGATAGCTTACCTGAAATTAAATTTCCTGAATCAGAGAGTTTTACCCCAATGGAAGTTTTGAAAATTTATGATGTAGATACAATAGCATCTAATGATAAATATATAGTTTCAAAGAAATATGCGCTAACTAATTTTGATGCAGCAAGCTATATTCTGCCAAAACAGAAGGTTGTTTTTGGAGACACTACATTATTTTCAGATTCAAAAAAAATAGAAGTTAAATTAGTTGAGGTTGACACTTCTAAACAAGGATTATATGATATAAAACCAATTTTTAACACAAATAGGCAGTATAATTGGTTTAAGTATATTTCTTATTTAATATTCCTTATAATAATTGGTTTTCTATACATATACAGAAATAAAATATTTGGAAAGAAGGAATTTAAATATGAAAAGTCTCCTTATCAAAAAGCTAAGGATGACATTAATGTATTAATAAGATCAGGATATACTGCTGATAAGGGGGCAAAGGGATATTATTCCAAATTAAGTTTTATTATAAGAAACTTTTTAGAAATTAAGGTTTTTGATCATTCACTGGAAAGCACAACAAATGAATTATTATTTGAATTAAAAAAAATTAAATCAAGTGGTGAGTTAAAATTAACTACATCAACATTAAATAATTTACATCAGATCCTGCAAACAGCAGACTTAGTAAAATTCGCTAAACATCATCCAGATGAAGATGTAGCAAAAAAAGACACTGAAAAAATTAAGATTATAGTAGATGAGATTAATGATATCCTTCCAGAACCTACAATGGAAGAATTAAAAAAAGATTTTGAATTTCATCAAAAGTTATTAAAGCAGGATAGAAGCGAAAAAATCAAAAAAGCTACCATAATCTTTATAGGGTTTCTAGTTTCATCTATTTTAATTTCAAGTATTTTATTTGGATTTACATATGTTAAGGATACTATACTTAGAAATGATAATTTAATTTTATTAGAGACAAAAAATTGGGTTACTACTGAATATGGCGCTCCTGGAATTACTGTTAAAACACCAGAGGTATTAACAAGAAAATTATCAGAGCCTAATTTCAAATATTTAAACTCTACAAATCTATCAGAGTTTTCATTTTATAATAGTGATAATTCAATGCGAATTTATGTTTCAAATACACGATTCAATGATAAAATTAAGCCAGAAGATTTTCAGAAATACATTGATTATTCTCTTGATATAATAGAAACTATGGGTCTTAGTAATATTGTAGTTAAGTATGAAAATTTTACTACTGCTAATGAAGCTGAAGGCATTAGAGTATACGGTTCAGCGGATTTTATAGATTCTAATAGTGATAAAATAATAAGTGGGAAATATTCAATACTAGGATTTTTTACCGAGAATGAATTTAAACAACTAATTATAATTCAGGAGGATGATATTTATTTAAATGACATCACAGACAATGTTATCTCTTCAGTTGAATTAATTAAAAAGCAACAATAATGATTTTAAAAATGGAATTTTTAAATATTGAATTTTTATGGTTCCTGGCAGCCATACCATTATTAGCTTTATGGTATTATTATACAGGCAAGTACAAATCTAATACCTTGAATTTTTCTAATTCAGAAGCATTCTCAGATTCAAAATCATTTGTTGTATTTCTTGAGCCAATTCTGAGAATTTTTAGAATGATTGCTTTAGCGTTGTTGATTATTGCATTAGCAAGACCTCAGGTTACTGACATGTCTACAAGAGTTAAAAATAATCAAGGGATAGATATTGTTATGGCTATTGATGTTTCAGCAAGTATGTTGGCAAAAGATTTAAAACCAAATAGGCTAGAAGCATTAAAGGATGTGGCTGCAAATTTTATTAGAAGTAGAACAACTGACAGAATTGGCCTTGTTGAATATGCTGGTGAAAGCTATACAAAGACCCCAATAACTAGTGATAAGTCAATTATTCTAAAGTCTTTAAGTGAGATAGAATACAATACAATTATTGAAGGAGGCACTGCTATAGGGATGGGCCTGGCAACTTCTGTGAACAGGATAAAAGATAGTAAGGCTATAAGTAAGGTGGTTATTTTATTAACCGATGGCGTAAATAATTCAGGATTCATAGACCCTTTAACAGCAGCAGAACTTGCTAATGAATTTGGAATTAAAATATATACAATTGGATTAGGTACTAATGGCATGGCACTATCTCCTATAGGTATTGATTCTAGAGGAAAATTTAATTATGTAAACACCAAAGTTGAAATAGATGAAAAGCTTTTAAATGAAATTGCCGATATGACGGGAGGAAAATATTTTAGAGCAACGAATAATAGTAAATTAAAAGAGATATATGACGATATTGATAAGCTTGAAAGATCAGATATTGAAGAATTTAAATATTATAATGTACAGGAAAAATATAGAATTTTTCTTTTGCCTGCATTAATACTAATTGGATTGGAAATGATTTTAAAATTTACTTTGTTTAGAAGTTTTATATAATGTATCAAATAGAAGAAATATCATGGTTGTGGTTGGGAATTATCCCAATATTTGTAGTGATTTTATTTGCTATAGATAGAGTTTGGAAATTAAAGATTCAAAATAGATTTGCATCAAATGAGATTATATTAAGGCTTAGTCCAAATATTTCATTATTTAAACCTTACCTAAGAATTTTTATGATCTTCTTTTCTTTAATTTTTCTTGTATTAGCCATGATTAATCCTCAAATGGGAACTAAAATGGAGACTTTTAAAAGATTTGGAGTTGATATAGTATTTGCAATTGATGTTTCAAGAAGTATGTTAGCTGAGGATGTAGCTCCAAGTAGACTAGAGAAATCTAAACAGCTAGTGAATCAAATTATAAACACCCTAAGTGGAGATAGAATTGGAATTGTAGCATATGCTGGCAAGGCATTTCCACAATTACCAATTACCACAGATTATTCTTCAGGCAAAATGTTTTTACAAAACATGAATACAGACATGATATCATCTCAAGGAACTGCTATAGATGAAGCAATACAACTCGCAACAACATATTTTGATGATAAAAATAAAATTGAAAGAATTTTAATAATTATTTCTGATGGTGAAGACCATAATGATATATCATTAGATATGGCAAAAATTGCAGCCGAGAAGGGAATTGTTATTTATACTATTGGAGTAGGAATGGATAAGGGAGCTCCAATTCCAATAAAAAGAAAGGGTATTGTAGAGAGCTATAAAAAAGATAGTAAAGGAGAAGTGGTCATAACAAAATTAAACAAGGATGTATTAGTAAAAATTGCTGAAGCAACTAAAGGAGAATATATTGATGGCCTAGATACAAAATTTGTAATTGATAGAATTGAAGGTATTTTAAATCAAACTGAAAAGAAAGAATTTGAATCTAAAAAGTTCTCTGAATATAAGGACCAATTCCAATGGTTTTTAGCCATAGGAATTTTCATGCTTTTTATAGAAGTTTTTTTATTTGATACTAAAACATTATGGGTAAAAAAATTAAATTTATTTAATGAAAATTAATATATAGATGGTATTAAACAAGTATTTACATATTATAGTTATATTTTTCCTTTCCGTTAATTTATTTGGCCAGAACGAGTCTTATAATAAATACTTGTATGATGGCAATATAAATTATGACAAAGATTTTCTTATGACTGAGAATAATTATAGAAAGGCAATATCAATGAATTCTTCGAATATAAAAGCACCCTATAATTTATCAAACAAATATTATGAAGAAGAACTATATGATGAAGCATTACTAAGACAAGTTGAGGCATTAAAACATGCAACCTCTAATAATGAAAAACACAGAATTCATCATAATATTGGAAACATTCTCATGAAGAAAGATCTTTGTAAAGAGGCTCTTGAAGCCTATAAGAATGCTTTAAGAAATAATCCAAATGATAATGAGACAAGATATAATTTATCTTTAGCAAAGCTTTGTGCTGATGAGCAAAACAAGAATGATGAGAAGGATGATGAGAAGGATGACAAGAACAAGGATGATCAGAATGACAAGAACAATGACAAGAACAATGATGAGAAGGATGACAAGAACAATGATGAGAAGGATGACAAGAACAAGGATGATCAGAATGACAAGAACAAGGATGATCAGAATGACAAGAACAAGGATGATCAGAATGACAAGAACAAGGATAATAAAAACAATAAACCATCAAAGGAAAGAGGATCAGCAAAACTATCTCCTGAGCAAATCAAGAATTTATTGAAGGCTATGAATAATGAAGAGAATAAGGTTCAGGCAAAAATTAATGAAAAGAAACAAAAAGGGGCTAAAATTGTAACTGAAAAAGATTGGTAATGAGGAATATTTTATTAGTTATATTGTTTGGATTTTTTAGCTGTATTATATCAGCTCAAGTTAATTTTAGAGCTAATTTAAGTAAGAACTCTCTAGGAATTAATGAGAGAGTTAGAGTGGATTTTATAATTGACAAGGATGGTGATAATTTTACTCCACCAGCATTTGAGAATTTTAGAATTGTGGCTGGACCAAGTCAGTCAATTAAAAATTCATGGATTAATGGTAAAAGATCATACTCCAAAACATATACCTATTTTCTGTCTCCCATAAAAAAGGGAAATTTTAAAATTGGCCAGGCTTCTATACAAGTTGGGGATGAAATTTATAAGACGATGGCTCTTAATCTAGTAGTTACTAGCGCAGTTGATAAACCATTGAATCCAAATGACCCGTCATATGTAGCAGATAAAAACATACATCTAGTTGCTGAGGTTTCAAAGACTAAACCATATTTAAATGAACCAATATCAATTGTGTATAAATTATACGTATCTCCAGATACGGGCGTAAATAATTGGAGAGAATTAGATGCTCCAAGATATGCAGATTTCTGGAGTAAAAATATTAATATTAAAAATTTAACGGTAGAAAATGGGACATATAAAGGAGAGCCATATAGGTATGTTATTTTACGTAAAACAGTTTTATATCCTCAAAAAATTGGGGAGCTATCTATTGAGCCACTTGTATTAGACATTACAGTTCAAACTCCTAGTAATAGAAGAGATTTCTTTGGTCAAACAATAAACAATACCGTAAATAAAACAGTTTCTGCAGGAAAAATAAAAGTGCAAGTTAAACCACTACCTGAAATGGGTAGGCCGAATAATTTTTCAGGAGCTGTAGGGAAATTTGATTTATTTGTAACCACTTCAAAAAAGGAATTATTGCTTTCTGAAGCATTTCAGTTAGATCTTGAAATTAAAGGAAACGGTAACTTTAATTTATTTGCTTTTCCCTCAATTAATTTGCCTCAGTCTTTAGAGGTGTATGAGCCAGAAAGATCAGAAAAATTGACCACAAATTTTAAAGGGATTAGAGGAAGCATAAAAGATCAATATACAATAGTCCCTTCGTCTGCTGGAAAATACTCAATTCCTAGAATATCATTTAATTATTTTGATCCTAATGATTCTAAATATAAAACACAGACTTCTATACAAAATTATATAAATGTAAAGGGAGCTATTACGAATAATTCTAGAATAGAAAATAACGCGGAAGATCGAGCTTCAAATAAAGTAGATTTAATACAATATGGAAATCTGTCTTTTAAGACAAAAA
>PACY01000011.1 GCA_002700405.1 Flavobacteriaceae bacterium
GACGGGACAATGTCTGTGAATTATCAAGGAATGATTCCTGTGCTTATTAATGCTATTAAAGAACAGCAAAAGCAAATTGAGGAATTAAAAGCAATGATTAATTCTAATTAATTCATTATAAAGCTTACTACAGCATCAATTAATCCTTCCTTTAGCTGAAGTTTTGGATTCCCGTAAGTTTGTATATTTAAAAGCCTATTTTTTGGAGCTTGTTTTAAAATATGGTTCATCCCCTCAATAACAACTAGTTGTGAATTAGAGTTTGCAGAGGCAAGTTTGTCTGCATCATCAACTTGAATTTGAATGTCTGTTGTGCCTTGAATAATTAAAACAGGACATTTAACTTTTGAAATTTCAACAGCTGGATCATATTTAAAACAAGAGATTAGGTAGGGCTGAATACTTGGACGAAAAAGCGCATTAATTAATGGTGGAACGCTGTCCACAATATTTCCTTTTTCAAGCTCCTCTATAATTGGCAGTGACATTGACAAAATATATGCAGGCTGGTCAGCTAACTGTCTCTTTAATGTTTCCTGCATTGTAATTCCTGGGCCGGCAATTGAAATATATTTTTCTGGCGAGGTCTGTTGAGATGCTATCATTCCAATTAAAGACCCTTCGCTATGACCTAGAATTATAACAGAGCTAAACCTAGAATCGTTTTTTAAAACTGATGTCCATTGTTCTACATCATTGATGTAGGTTTCAAATCGTAGCTCAATCTCACCACCCTTAAAAGCTGATGCGCTCTCTGCAATGCCTCTTTTATCAAATCTTAATGAAGCGATATTGTTTTTATGAAGTCCTTCAGCCAACATTTTTAAATAATTGGGTTGTAAAGAGGGATTATTGCCGTTTCTGTCGGTAGGTCCAGAGCCAGCTATAATTAAAACAACTGGAGGTTTTTCTACTTCAGGTAATAATAAAGTGCCTTGAAGATTGCCGCTAGCAGTTTTTAAAGTAATGGCTTCTTGCTGAGAATGCATTATATATGCTGTAAAAAACAATAAAAAAAATAGGCCTAATTGCTTCATATATATAAAGTTACTGAAATATTATAATAAATTTCTACTTCAATTCTTTCGGGAATTTTTTGCAAAACACTTCTGCAGCACTCTTCTTAATGTCCTCCCAGCAGTCAACATTAAAATTAATAATCACTAGCCCTGTAGTTGGTAAATTCCATAAGTTCAAATCAGTTAATGTATTTACAAAATTTGTTAATCCTGGATTATGTGCGATTACCATTACCGAGCCCAGATTATTATCATAACCTTTTACTGTATTTAAAAGGTTTTCTGAAGATATATGATATAGATTCTGATCAAAAACAGATTTTTTAATCTGTATTTTGTCTATAAAATAATCTGCGGTTTCTCTGGTTCTTTCAGAACTGCTAGAGTGTAGCATGTCTATATCTTGAATTAGATCAGATAAAAAATTTGAAATTAATTGGGCATCATAATTCCCTCTTTTATTTAAAGGTCTCTCAAAATCGGAAAGATTTGCGTTTTTCCAAGAAGACTTGCTGTGCCTTATAATAATTAATTTTTTCAAAAACTATATAAATTTGAAATGCGAAGTAAAGTGTCGTAAAAATTTTGGCTCCTTAACTATTTTTATTCCCTTAGCTTTTCTTCTGTTTTGCATAATTTCCTGAAAAACCTCAATTACATAATCTATATGACTTTGTGTATAAACTCTTCTTGGAATAGCAAGTCTTACCAGTTCCATTGAAGCAGGGATTAGTTCTCCTTTTGGGCCTTTTTTCCCAAACATTACCGACCCTATTTCTGAAGCTCTAATGCCTCCTTTTAAATATAGATTACAAGCTAGTGATTGTCCAGGGAACTGATCAATAGGAATATGACTATAAAGTGTCTTTGCGTCAATATAAACTGCGTGTCCTCCAACTGGAAGCATTATCGGAACGCCCATTTTAGTTAATTTTTCTCCTAAATATGTTGTGCTTGCAATTCTGTATTGTAAATAGTCTGGCTCAAAAACCTCTTGAAGTCCTGTTGCAATTGCCTCCATATCCCTTCCAGAAATACCTCCATATGTTATAAATCCTTCAGTAATAATTAATTCATTTCTGCATTTTTCAGTTAATTTATTGTTGTTTAATGCCAAAAATCCTCCCATGTTAACAATGCCGTCTTTTTTTGCGCTCATTGTACATCCATCAGCTAAATCAAACATTTTTTGTGCTATTTTTTTATAAGTATAGTTTTGATATTCCTTCTCTCTGTGCTTAATAAAATATGCATTTTCTGCTATTCTACATGCATCAATTATTAGTGGGATATTGTGCTTCTTACAAACCTTACTAACTTCCTTAGCGTTTTTCATACTTACTGGCTGTCCACCACCACTATTATTGGTAACTGTCAAAATAATCCCAGCAATATTCTCTTCACCTTTTTTATTAATTGTTGAAATTAATTTTGAGATGTTCATATTCCCTTTAAAAGGGTGTTTTGAAGATGGTTTTTTTCCAATTTCTGTAGGACAATCTATAGCTTCTGCATTAGAAAATTCTATATTAGCTCTAGTAGTGTCAAAATGAGTATTACTGATAAAGATTTTTCCTTCACCTCCCATGCATCCATATAAAATTCTCTCCGCTGCTCTTCCTTGATGAGTAGGTAATACATGTTTATATCCTGTAAGGTCCTTTATAGTTGACTCCATCTTTTTCCAGCTTTTTGCTCCAGCATAAGACTCATCTCCAATCATCATTCCTGACCATTGCTGCGAACTCATAGCGGCTGTGCCGCTATCAGTCAATAAATCAATTATAACATCTTCAGCTTTTAATAAGAAAAGGTTGCACTTTGCTTTTTTAAGAAGTTTTCCTCTTTCTTCTTCATTAGTCATTCTAATGGGTTCAACCATCTTTATTCTAAATGGCTCAATTATAGTTTTATAATTCATGTGTGTTAATTTACATAATCAAAAATACGAATTTATACTGTGAGTATTTGTTTAATAAAATTCAAAATTATTCACTTATTTTATAATTATTTCGTTTATTTAATATCAAGAAAATTAAAAAGACACAATGCAAGAAATTTTAAAAATAGTTTTTCTTTTATTTGTTTCGCTTCTCTTGTTTTCTTGTAATAGCATTTTAAACTCCTCTCCTAGATCACCTAATTTTATTCTTATTTTAACCGATGATCAAGGATGGACCAGCACTTCAGTTAAAATGTCAGAAAAAATTGAAATGTCCAAAAGTAATTATTTTGAAACACCAAATTTAGAGCGCCTAGCTAAAAATGGGATGAGATTCTCAAGAGGATATTCTGCAGCACCAGTATGTTCTCCATCAAGATATAGTATTCAGTTTGGACAAACCCCTGCAAGACTAAGTATGATTAGAGTTGGTATGAATACCAATCACATTAATCATAACAGTCATGTCACTATTCCAAAAATTTTAAAAAAAATAAATCCTAAGTATGTTACTGGACATTTTGGTAAATGGGGAATTGATGTAGCCCCTTCTATTTTAGGATATGATTTTGATGATGGCTCTAATGGAAATAAAGAGGGGGTTTTTACAAACAATAAATCTCAATGGGAAGTTGAGATATCCGAAGATCCTAAAAATATTTTTAGCCTGACTAAGAAATCAATTGATTTTATAAAGGATCAAGCTAAATCAAAGTCTCCTTTTTTTCTGCAAATATCTCACTATGCAATTCATACAAATATTATGACAAACAAAAGTGCGCTGGACAAATATAAAAGCAAGGAATCTACAGATATTCATAAAAATGCAGGATATGCAGGAATGATTGAAAACCTAGATGATGGGCTAGGACTAATCTTAAACAAGCTTGATGAATTAGGCTTGCTAGAAAACACCTATATCATATATACTTCTGATAATGGCTCAGTTCCTACAATTCCTGCAAGAAAATTTTATAAAAAAGGAATTAATTTTCCTTTAAGTAGAGGCAAATGGGATGCAATGGAGGGCGGAGTTCGTGTGCCTTTTATTATAGCAGGCCCAGGGATAAAAAAGGGGTCTCAAAGTAATACTCCTGTAATTGGGTATGACTTACTCCCCACAATTATTGATATAGCAAACCCTAGCTTTATTCCTGACAAAAATATTGATGGAGGTAGTTTTAAAAATATTTTATTTTCTGAAATTGATGGAAAAATTACTAGAGCCTATAAAGGACTATTCTTTCATGTCCCATATGAAAATAAAATTGCTCTTGAAAGAGCTCATAGCTCTGTTATTCAAGATAATTTTAAATTAATTAAGTATAGAGATAATAATGAAGTAAGGCTTTTTGATTTAGAGTCTGATATCTCTGAAACAAAAAATATATCTGAAATATACCCCAGTATAGCTAAAGATCTAGAAATATTAATGGACGGATATCTAAAAGATGTCAATTCAATAAAATGGAGAGAAGGATTAAATTGGAAAAATGTAGATATAAATAAAGTTAACTCGTTTTATTCCCATAATTAATTTTATTGTTTTCATTATTTAGTGTGTTTAAATAACATACGATATGAAAAAACTAATCTTACTATCTGCTTTTTCAGTCTTCACTTTAGTTTTGTTCAAATAGAAATAATTAACGGAATCGTATTTGATAATCCAGAAGAATTGGATTATGTTATATTATAAAAAAAAGAACCATAAAAAAATGTAATATACTTCCTGTCAAAACGAAAAGGTGCCAAATTGTATGAGAATTTTTTATTTTATTTGATGCATAGAAATATGTGCCAAATGTATATGATAAACCACTGGCAACTAGCAGAATTTTTGCTTTAAATTCAATTAAATCAAATAATGTTTTTATGTCTATAATAATTAACCAGCCCATTAATAAATAAAAACCTAAGGAAATATTTTCATACTTCCCTATATAAAAGGCTTTAAACAAAGTTCCAATTATTGCTAATATTAAAACATTTATAAATATTGTACCTCCTGAATAATCATAAAGTGTAATTAAACAGACTGGAGCATAGGATCCTAAAATCAAATAAAAAATACTAATATGATCTATAATCCTTAGCTTTTCTTTGAGCTTAGTATTGCTTACATAATGATAGACTGTTGATGACAGGTATACAAACAGTAGTCCAAAAGAAAATAATGATATAGATATTACACTGTACTCAGATAGGTTGTTGTTATAGTAAAACAATAAAGGAGTCCCAATTATAAAAAAAATGAGCCCTATAAAATGAGTTAGGGAGTTCCAAAATTCTTCTTTTTGCAATGTCAATCTATTGTAATAGCTCACATTTGCAATTTACAATAATTATAAAAGAAGAAGATATAACTATGATTTATTAACTTTAGGTAAAATCTAAAAACAATGAAAAAGCTTTTACCAATAATATTCTTAATTGTCAGCTGTAATAATCCTTCTGACGTCAAAACAAATATTGAATATGTTAATAGTGCAGAGCATATTGCAAAAGATTATCCCTTTTCCGAAGCAACTATAGTTAATGATGTGGTATATGTTTCTGGTCAAATTGGAACTTTGTCTGATGGTAATGTTATTGAAGGAGGAATAGAAGCTGAAACTATCCAATCACTAAAAAATATTGAAGCTGTTCTAAAAAGATTAGGGGGTTCTAAAGATGATATTTTTAAGTGTACTTGTATGCTAAAAGACATAAAAGATTGGCCCGCTATGAGCAAAGCATATAAATCTTATTTTAATACGAAAAATTTACCATCAAGAAGTGCCTTTGCAGGAAGTGGGCTAGCTCTTGGTGCTCTTATAGAAATTGAGTGTCTTGCATTAAAAAATTAACAGCGTTTAATAAGGAAGGGGGGTGTATACTTAAAAGACTGCTTTAATATATTTTATTTCTAATTTGAAATCGCCTTCTTGTTTGTCAGAAATTTGTAAGCCCATTGAATTAACCTCTTTGATATCTAAATCAGGATAATTGTTATAAAAATATCCTCGCCAAGACGGTTTAAAATCCTCAATCTTAATATTAATTTCAACCCATTTATCTTTATAAGATTTAAAATCACAAGAATAAGAGGCGCGTCTATTGTTTTGTCTAAGTCGTAATTTATAGATATTGCCATCCCCCTTGAACTTTATCTTGAAATATTTAATTCCAGTTAAGGTTTCTTTAGTAATACTTAATCTTGATGATGCAAATCCTCCGTTATTTTCTAGAGATAAATATCCGCTAAAAATTAAATTATTTTCATCACTTAATGACAGGTAAGATTTTGAGATTCCACCCATAACATCATCGTTCACAATATTCCAATTTTTTAAACCAACATTTTTTTCAGGGTTAATTAAATCAATGCTTTGATCATTCGTTAATCCAAGGGTTTGAGAAAAAGAAACAAGCGGAATAAATACTAAAAGAAATAATAGTTTTTTCATACCCACAATTTACAATAATTATAAAAGAAGAAGGTATAGCTATGATTTAAAAAAATTCAAATGTTAAGGATAAGTTAAAATCTAAAATCTGGCTTGTTAAAATTCAGCTTTGGCATACGGTTTGTAAATACAGCTGTAATTAGTAAAAAAAATTTACAAAATAATTTAACCCAAAAAATCAAAAATCAATTTTATGAAAAATTTATTAAAATTAAACAAATTACTATTTTTATTAACTCTCAGTTTTTTTATTATTTCATGTGACAATGATGATAATGATGCGCAACCATTGCCTGAAGAATTAACAATTGTAGAAACAGCTGCAGCGACTCCAGAACTAAGCATACTTGTTGAGGCTCTAACAGCAGCAGATGGAGATTTATTGACTACTTTAAGTGGCGGTAATTTTACTGTACTAGCTCCTACAAATGATGCCTTTGCAAGTTTTCTTTCAGCTAATGGATTTGCATCCTTAGATGAAGTTCCTTCTGGTGTTTTATCTAACATATTATTAAATCATGTGATTACAGGCAGCGTTATGTCTACAGATTTAGCATCTGCAGGATCAGGCTATACTACTACTAATGCAAGAAATATGGACGGAGACAACTTGAGCTTATACTTCAGTACTTCAAATGGAGTAGAATTTAATGGACAATCTAGTGTTGTTTTAGCAGATGTTCCTGCTTCTAATGGAGTTGTTCATGTAGTTAATGCGGTTATTGGGCTGCCAACAGTAGTAACGTTTGCAACATCAAACCCAACGTTTGAAACTTTAGTTACTGCACTAACAAGAGATGATTTAAGTGAAGATTTCGTTTCAATTTTATCAACCACAGATGCGCCTTCGCCTTTCACCGTTTTTGCGCCAACTAATGATGCATTTGTATCATTACTTTCAGAGCTTGGTATTGACTCGTTGGATAATATAGATGCTGCAACACTTGAACTTACATTAGCTACACATGTAGTAGTTGAGGCAAATGTTAGATCTGAAGATTTAACACATGGTATGAGTATTACAACAATAGGAGATGGCTTAACTGTTTCATTAGATGCTGGCCCGCAGCTTATTGATTTAAATGATAGAATTGCTAATATTATTGTGGTAGACGTACAAGCATACAATGGAGTAGTGCATGTTATTGATGAAGTAGTTTTACCACAGTTATAAATATAAACTACATGTATTAAAATTAAAAAAAACCATCTGAGGATGGTTTTTTTTAATTACATATTTACGTGGATTAGAAGTTCCTGAATTGTCTGAATCAGATATGCCTATAGTTTAGTCGCAAATTCCATCTGTGTATGTAATTACTCCGCTCCAATTAACAGCTTCACAACTATTATTATATGTGTTGCCATCACATCCACAAACAGGGGCAACTACTGCAGGGCAAGGTGTTTCTAAGTTGATTAATGTTTCATCAATACACACACCAAATTCATCATCATTACTATTTGAATCATCACTACAAGCAAAGACAAGTGTAATAAAGACTAAAAGAAATAATAACTTTTTCATTACTACAATTTACAATAATTATAAAAGAAGAAGATATAGCTGTGATTTAAAAAAATTCATAGGTTTATTGTAATGAAATTTGTAAGACATGGTTTGTCAAAATCTAAACAACTCGCTATCTTGCAGATAAATTAAACAACTCCAAACTATGGAAAATATATCGTTAGCATTTCAATTAATTGTTGCTATTTCTGTCCTTTTTATTTGGATATTTAGATATGAAAATATTGTTCTTGAGTTTAAACATTATGGATATTCAGACTTATTAAGAAACTTTGTGGGAGCCTCAAAAATTTCAATCTCAACTTTGTTAATAGTAGGTGTTTGGTATAATGAAATAACAATTTATGCATCTCTATCAATGGCATTTTTTATGTTTTGCGCACAGCTTTCTCACATTAAGGTTAAAAATCCATTCAGTAAGTTTTTGCCTTCTCTAATATTCTTAATTATGTCTTTATTTATTGCTTCATTTAATTGTGGGCTAATTTAATGGATGTAATTAATTTAATCATAATTTTTACAGCGATCTCTTTTATCGCATATGGGATAAATTCGTTTATTTCAAAGAAAATGATTTCAGAATTTAAAAGGTGGGGTTTAGAAAAAAAAAGGAAACAGATTGGAGGGGTTCAGTTGATTTGTGGTTTTGGAATATTGACAGGAATTAAATATAATTTTATACTAATCTCAAGTTCTATCATTTTAATAATTATGATGCTTGTTGCCGTTTATGTAAGAATAAAAATAAAAGATAATATTTCTGAAATTATTCCTGCCATAGCTTATCTAATTTTAGGAATCCTTATTTTACAAAGTTCTCAATAATAAAAAAGTTAAAGTTCAATACAGGATACCTATGTTTATTTGATTAATCAAAGTTTTTCAATCTTGAATAATCAAGTTTTTTCAAATATATAAGACAAGCAGGGGAAGTTGTTTAAGGGTATATATAGAGCAAGACACGACTTGTAAAACCCTAAACAACTCACTATCTTAACTAAAAAATAATTCAAGATGAAAAAAATAGTTACACTTTTAGCATTAACTATATCATTTAGTATCAATGCACAAATAAATACAAACGGTACAAGTAATTCGGGTGTTGATGCCTCAGCAATGGGATATTACACAACAGCAAGTGGAGATTTTTCTACTGCAATGGGGAAAAGTACAACAGCAAGTGGAGTTAATTCTACTGCAATGGGGATTAACTCAACAGCAAGTGGAGATAGTTCTACAGCAATAGGGGGGGCTACACTAGCAAGTGGAATGGCTTCTACAGCAATTGGGGCAAATACAACAGCAAGTGGTTTTGGTTCTACAGCAATTGGGTATAACTCAACAGCAAGTGGAGGTTATTCTACTGCAATGGGGAGAATTACAACAGCAAGTGGATTTAATTCTACTGCAATGGGGAGAAGTACAATAGCAAGTGATTATGCCTCAACCGTAATTGGACATTACAATTCTTCAGGTTCTTCTGTTACCAATAGTGCTACATCATTTAATACAGCAAACACAGCATTTGTGATTGGAAATGGAACATATAATGCAAAATCCGATGCTTTTAAAGTAATGTTTAACGGA